>NZ_JBQHTM010000086.1:0-7137 GCF_052065695.1 Intestinimonas sp. HCP28S3_D6 | reverse complement strand
GCAGATAAATAATGGCTATTTTGCACTGAAATCACCTTAACCAAGCGCAAATGGCGGCTAATACATTGAGTAGAAACAGGATAAAGGCTTTTATTCAGAGGTTCCCTAGGTCAAGTCCGCTAAAGATTCCAACAAACATTCCCAAAATAATGAGCGTAGGCCCAATGGGAATTTTAAGCCTGAGCAAAATGGGAATAAAGGCAATGGCTATGAGAACGGATATCAACTGCTCCATAAGATACACCATACTTTCCGTGCCTGTGCAGTAAAGTTGCTGTCTTTTGCGGCAAGAAGCCTCGAAATTCTGGTCAGGCTTTACAAATTTGAACTAATTATAGCAGGGCAAAACTTTTTGTGTCAAATCCAGGCGAGGCGGAAGGGTATGGGTGGAAAAAGGCTGAAACGCTTGAAAATCAATGGTTTTTTTATCTTGCTCATAGATGCGGAACAAAAAGATATGGATGTGTGAGGCAGGAATATGCAAAGGAATTCCTCCTGCTTTGGCTGTGCTTTGGACCGACACATGAAAAGAGAAACATCACCTGTCTGGTATATCGTGGAGATCCGAGTACTGTTGTGGTAGCAGTGGGGCAAGCCTGGCTTCTGCATCAGCCGTTTCCGGTCCGGAGACTGGATTCGGACAGCGAATGTCAGGTCCCCCAGATGCTCGCCCATGTTTTGCGGATCAATAGCTGAATAGAGCGCTGGGGGGTAGAGATGAGCGCCCCACACGCCTCGGTGATTTTCTCCTTGACAACGGGAGGGCGGGGTGGTATAGTAGGACAAAATTTAATCACTTAAACCGTTGAAGCGGAGATAACGGCAACGATGCCTTTACAGAGAGCCTGTGATGCTGAGAGTCAGGCAAGAAACACGTTGTCAAATGGACCGCTGAGGGCGCGGGGAAATGTGGGGCTCCACAGAGTATTCCGCGACGTTGCAGGCAGACGTCATTTGCCGGGGATATGTTGGTATCCTGCTAAGTGCACGGGTCATACCGTGAATCAAGGTGGCACCGCGGATAACGTGTTTATTCGTCCTTGACAGATTGTATCTTTCTGTCAGGGGCGATTTTTTTACTCCCCTGGCAGAATGGCCGGGGGTCATAAGAAAGTAATATTGCTTTTTGCAGGAACGGCATGGCTTCGGTCATGCCGTTTCCTGTTTCATCAGTTCGTCCACGGGGATAAAGCCCACAAGGTCATAAGAGATGCGGACACCCTGTCTGCGCTTCCCGCTGCTCTTGTCAGGCGCTTCGATGTAGATGCCTTTGACAAGCTCCCGCAGGGCGTAGGGTGTCATTTCCTGCAAATCCTCGTATTTGTGTACCCGCTGGATGAAATGCTCCAAATTTTCAATCTGTCGTTCCTGTACTTCGATTTCCTGCTGCAAGGTCTGGATTTCCGCTTTAAGCTGCTCCTGCTCGTCCTCATAGGTCTTGCTCATCAGCGCAAACCGTTCATCAGAGAGTTTCCCGGCCACATTATCCTCATAGATACGGATGAACAGCCGGTCAAGTTCCCCAAGACGGCGTTCTGCCTGTGCCAGACGCTTCTTGTGTCCCCGGACAGCTTCTTCGCTGGACAGCCGGAGTCTATGCTCCATTACTGTCCGAAAATGGGCTTCATGCCGGGTTACATAGGAGATAACCGTTTTCATGTGCATCCAGACCAATTCTTCCAGTACAACCGCCCGGATGAAGTGAGCTGAACAGGTTCCCGTGTTGCTGCGGTAGCTGGCACATACAAAATGGTCTTGCCGCTTCTCAAAGTAGTTGGTGGTGCAGTAGCGCATTTTGGCCCCGCAGTCAGCGCAGTAAACCATGCCGGAGAACAGACTGCTCTTTCCGGTTTTTGTCCTTCGGTGGCGCTGCTTGCGGATCTCCTGCACCTTGTCAAAGACTTCCTGCTCAATGATAGCCGGATGGGTGTTGTAGAATACCGCCCGCTTCTCAATGGGTGTTTCCCGCTGCTTCTTGTCCCAGATGGAGTTGGTGTAGGTCTTGAAGTTAACCGTACAGCCCGTGTATTCCCGCCGTTCCAAAATGTGAACAACGGTATTGGGGTTCCAGTGGTACGGATCAGCGGTTTCAGGGCTTGGGGTGTTAATGCCTTCTCTCCGCTTATAGGCAGTAGGATTGAGCACCTGTTCCGCCTGCAAGAGTTTGGCGATCTGCATCGGCCCCCGGCCTTCCATACACAGATTGAAGATGCGCTTGACCACAGGAGCGGCTGCTTCGTCCACGACCCACTTTGTTCGATCCTCCGGGTCTTTGCGGTAGCCAAAGGGGACATTGGTTGTCAGCGGAATGCCCTGCTCGCCCTTGGCCTTCTGTACCGCACGGATTTTGCGGCTGGTATCCTTGGCAAAAAACTCATTGAACCAGTTTTTGATTCCTGCAACATCGTTGTCGGTGCTGTTGGGGTCAATGGTGTCAAAGTGGTCGTTGATGGCGATATAGCGCACACCATATTTCGGAAAAGTGAAGTTAATATACAAGCCCGTCAGCGAGGAATTTCGCCCCAGACGGGACAGGTCTTTCGACAGCACAACAGCCACTTTTCCTGCCTCGATTTCTGACAGCATCTGCTGAAATCCGGGGCGGTCATAGTTCGTGCCGCTGTAACCGTCATCCACAAAAAATGTTGGATTCGGGAAACGGTGCTCTTTTGCGTATCGGAGCAGAATGTCTTTTTGATTGGTGATGGAATTACTGTCGCCCTCGTTGGCATCCTCTTGGGAGAGGCGGCAATAGAGTGCGGTGATTTTATCAGTTGCCCGTAACATTTCTATATCCTCCTTCAAAGGGGCAACTGTCAGTACAGGATTGGTTGCTTCTATTGTACCAAGATTCCTGGTATTTGTCATTCATCATCCTCCGTCTTTTCTGTCAAAATGCGCTCCATCTTTCTATCCAGCGTTTCTGTTCCGTCATAGCTGCCCGTGATGGTATAAATGGTGCCGCCGATCTCACGCTGTAAAGTGAACTCCGGCAGCCAGAACGCAGATGGATTTTTCACACGGATATGCCCAGTCTCGTCAAACCAGAAATTGTGTTTGGGGCGGTCAGGCGGCAGCGGTTCGGGTTTGAAATAGGGGTTAGGATTGGAGAAAAAATATTTCGTTGGTTCGTCATGGTCAGAATCTTCCCATTGACTGATTTCTTCCCAAATATCCAAATCATCTGCATCAATACCAGAAAACAAATCATCGAGCAGTTGTGGATCAAGGGCATATTTTTCTTCCAGTTGTTTGATGACATCATCCACATCAATGCGGATGGAATCACCGCTGAGTTGTGCGGCTGCAAATTCTGCATCACTCATATTTGCCCACCGCTGCAATTCGGCCCGTGAAGTATCATCAAGCAATATGATTGAACTTACAGGCTTACCATTGGGCAGCGTATCTCCAAGAAGTATTTTTGCAAGTTTCCTTATGAGGTTGCTATCCTCTTTCCAGTTGAGTTCCATTTTTGAAGTCCTCCTTAATGGTCGATCTGATGCTGTTTCCTGCGGCTCTGCTCGTGATTTTCCTGCGCACGAACAACCTGTTCTACCTTGTATTTGATCTGCCAAAGTTTTTTCACCTCCGCATAAATGGGCGAAAGTTCCGCTTGCCCCGTCTTGTATTCCTGTTCCAGACGGTCATGCTCCTTGCGCCATGCAGTGACCGGCAATTTTCCATTCTTAAAATGCGGCTTTAATTTGCGCTCTGCCATGTGATACAGGCGGAGTGCATTTTCATTTTCAGACATGAATTGCTCACGCCTGCCTTTCCACTTGATGGCTGCCAGCTTGTCAGCAACAGGTTTTCCGTCAGCGTAAAACTGTACCATGCGGAGAAGCTCATCTAACTCCTTCCTGCGGTTAGATTTGCCAGACAAGGTACTTTTCAAAGCGTCAATGCGGTCACTCAACGCAGATACACGCTCCTGCAACTGTTCCGGCGTTGTCAAATTGTTCTGCATGAGATAATTACAAATCTCATTGAATTCTTTGAGATTTCCGATTTTCGCTTTCCGGCTCCATGCCCCTGCGCTGCGGTTGGTGTAATACTCGCTGAGCAGCTGCGCCAGATTGGGGGCTTGCGATTTGTTCAATTCCTCATGCGCTTCTTTCAGCCAGTCAAGCAGCGCCGTAATTTTCTTTTTCAGCTTGCCGATCAAGGCATTGGTCGTCTTGACCCAGCGGTTGAAATCGCCCTTATCGGTACGGATACCTCTGGCCTCCATCTGGCGGATCGCCGGACCCTCATGGACAGTAGGCAGCTGCTCCACGCCCTGACGCTCGTAGCTGCGGTGGTCGATGCGGCATTCCAGCCCTTTCCCGGCAAATCGGGCATTGCACATTGCCGCCCACTGTTCCCGCCAATGTTCCAGCGTTTCCGGTTTGCCCCAGTCCGTGGTGGGGACAGCGTTGAACACATAGTTTCCCGCTTCATCCCGGATGCGCTCCCCATTTTCATCCAGGAGATATTCCCGCCGCTGCTTGTTGCCCCATGTCCCGTCCGGCAGCAGGGGACGGATGGGACACATGACATGAAAATGCGGGTTGGCAATGCCGCCGTCCTCCTTGTCGGGGGCGTGAACGGAGAAATCCACCACCATGCCCCGGCTCACAAACTGCTCCAATAAAAATTGCCTTGCAAGGTCGATGTTCTCCTGCATGGAAAACTCGTTCTGCAAGGCAATGTCAAAACTGTATGCAAGCTGGGCTTTCCTGCCCCGCTCCGCCTTTTCCACCTCGTTCCACAGGGTTTGGCGGTCTGCGAAAGAAGGCGGAGCGTGGGGCGGCAGCAGAATTTCAGAACAGAGCACACCGCCTTTCCGGGTGTAGTCGCTGTCCTCTCCGTAATACTCGCTGTGCAGCTTTTCGCCGGATCGGTAAGCAGCGGACGCAACAGCGGATTGCCCTGCGCTGCGTTTGATCTGGGTAACATGGAAGTGAAATAGTGCGATACTTATCCCTTTCCTTTCTGGCTTGCCTGATTGTGTGTATTGACTGCCTTCATTAACAAAGCCCTGACTTCCGGCAAGGTAAAAACCTTTTCCATGAAAGTATAGAACTCCGTTTCGCTCAAAACCTTTAACAGCGGTGCAATGCTCTCCACGGCAGCCCCTCTGGTAATGAGGCAATGCGCCCGTTTCTTCCTGTCTCCCTTCTCATAATAGGATTTCCGGTTTTGCAGCCGCTGGAGCCTGCTGCGCTCCTGCGCCAGCTTCTTTTCTGCGTCTGCGATCTCCTGTTTCAGCTTTTCGGTTGTTGGCATTGTAGATTCCTCCTTTATTTGCAGATAAAAAATACCGCCTGCCTTTCGGACAAGCGGTAAAATTTGCGTGTTGCGTTTCAGGCTTTGGATGGGAAACTGTCTGTGCAAACAGATTGTTTCCCATCCAAAGCGGGCAGGGATAGCCGCATAAGCGGCGCAAGGGGTGCAGCCCCTTGTACGGAACGCAGTGACGCAAAACAGCCCGGACTTCCATCGTCCGGGCTGTCTGCCTCGCAGAGCGCACGCATACAGGGTTTACCCTGTATAGAAGTGCGCCCTTGTTACCAAGGGATATTTTAGTTAACTCAGGTTAATAGCATTGTGCCACATTGAATTTAGTTTGCTGCTTTGACTACTTCATCAATGTCAAGAGAATAACCCAAAACTTCTCCAACGTCCTTGATTTTGCCTTTGACCACCAAAGTGTCGCCAATAGACATTTCCATGACAGCAGCTTTTTGTTCCTCGGTCTTGATATAGCACTGAACCCCCATGATGGCAAACTCATCATCAGTTGGAACAATAGAGATATATTTACCACTGCTATCAATAACATTCAGACGACCAGTTAACTCCACATAGCGTCATCACCCGCACCTCCTCGTCTTGCTCATTTCATCAATGAAAAACAGGCCAATTTTCTTCATAGGTGAAGTCATAGAAGTTCTCGGCCTCCTCTCTCGAAATTGGAAAAACACCGATTACTACTTCATCCGTGCCATGTTTTGAGATAAAATCTTGTGCTTCTTCTACGGAGGGGTCTCGTGTCCCCTTTATCACCATTCCGTATCCGCTCTCAAAATCAAGCTCATAAAAAGAAACTTTGCTGCTTGTCATCACCCGCACCTCCTCATTCGCATTTTGGAAAGGGCCTCACCGATTTCCGACCAGCTGCACCAGCAGTTGTAGCCGCCCGTCCAGTCTTTGTCATGCGCCATCGTGCGGTACAAAACGTGGTGATACCACTCGGACGAGCAGAACCGCACATCACTGATAGCAACGTAGACGAACTCACCAGTTGTCTCATCCCGCAGCACTGCCGAGAACTCATAGTGTCCGGGGAGGAATTTGTGCAGTGCAAACCCCGCCGCCTTTGCCTGTTTCCGCAGGTCTGCTCTTGCCTCCCGCTGGAAAGCATCGTAGTCGCTCCCGGTTTCGCAACCGGAAGAAAATGCGTGGTGCAGCCACTTATCCATTCTGTTCGCCATCATTCATCAACCTCCAATCTCATGGACCACCGAGCGGCTTTCTCTCTGATAAACCGCTCAACTTCTTCACGGTCAAGCCCCAGCACTGCCGCACAAAGAACAACGTCGGCAAACTCCTCGTTCAACCTGTGCGATGCCTCGCTTGTACTCACCGGCGTGGGATTGCTCTTGTCAATCGTCCTGCGCAGTTTCAGCGCCGCTTGGGACAGCTCCGCTGCCTCCTCTGCCATGCCTGCCAGCAGCTCGCAGCAGCCGAGTAGGGTGTGAATATCTTTGGCGCGCGGCTCCAATCTTTGGAGCGTCTTCTCAATGGTGGTCGGCTCAGCTTGAGCCTTTCTGATTTCGGCGGCCATCGCGTAATACAGGCTATGCAATTTATCTGCACAATCCTCGACACCGTGGTCGCCCTCGCAATAAACCCCAAACTCGCTTCGAGTATAAATGGGGCAACTTCCGCATCTGCTCATTGATTCGTCCTCCTTTGCAAAATAGAAGAAACCCGCCATTTCTGGCGGGTTTCCGTATATAGGCAAATTCAGCTATCTATCAAGGTGGTGTATAATAGAAGCACCACAGTGGAGGTTTTATTATGGCAAGAAAGAAACGCACACCGGAAGAAAATGCCCGCAGGGAAAAGATCAGAGAGCTGTTGCAGATG
>NZ_JBQHTM010000085.1:0-7242 GCF_052065695.1 Intestinimonas sp. HCP28S3_D6 | reverse complement strand
AGTTTGCTGTCTCCTTTCAGAATGGTGTGTCGTGACTTCATTCTACCAGAGCCTGCAAGCTATGTCTTCTTTTATGCTCTTTCCAATTTGCGCAATTTATTGTACATTATCACATCGTAGACTTCGTTGGGCTTGAGTTTGAGCCGGGCAGACAGGAACGCCTCAATGTCAAAGGCGTTTTTGGGGTCCGCATCGGCTGTGAGCTTAAAATTGGGGTGCTTGGTGATGTCGTACTTCTTGGAGAAAAACGGGCGCACACCGCGTAGCTGCAAGATACACATTCCGCCGTCCATCGTTGCGATTTCGTCCTGCGTCATCAGCTCTTTGCCACAATGTCAAGTGATGAATTCAAAAATGGGCAAAAAAATAACCCTCCTCGAAGAGGAGGGAAATGCTAATTTAAATGTTGCAGTTATTTTACCATTATTTTTTCATTAGGTCTACAAATTGGATTTATGCATAATACAACCGTTAGCGGATCAATGTCATATTCACAGGCAAGTATATTGGCATCTACCATTATACCAATTTCCCAAGCATAGGTGTTTTCTTCTTTAGGAATCTTTTGCCGACGAATATCATCATATTCTGAAAACTGTTTTTTTATAGCCGTTCTCTGTGATGCAGTTAAATTGTTGTATTGTTTTAAAACCTCATTTACTGGACATAAACTTTTAGCAAACACATTTCCAATCGTAACCCATTTTTGAAAATCCGCCTTTGATTTCAATACATATTTGATTTTCATCTAACAGTCCTCCAAAACTCTTGTACTGAAGAAAAGTGTAAAGCACCTCTTTGGTTCGTGATTGGTAATAAACTACGCACTTTTTCGCACTGTTCCTCAGAAAAATAGTAAAATGTACAAGCGTCAATTTCAGACTTATCTATTGTTTCGAATATATGAAAATCATTCCAAGGTGAAAGCCCTAAGATCACCAATTCACCGGTAATCTTAGACAATTTTTCAAAATGATAATCATCAGTAAAGGTCAGCTCCGGATGTTGTACCTTCATTTGTACTGCATATCCCATATTGGCAGTAATTGTATTTGTATCTTTGGTCCAACTATCAACATCTGCCTTTATATGCTCATCTTTTAGATATGCAGCTGCCAATTTTTCCATCGCAGAATTAGCCAAGGAATATTGTTTAACCTGAAATTCCTTGTATTCACCACAATGTGTCGATAAGGCATTTGAATACAAATAAAGGTATTGTGGATCAACCTCATATTCCTTAATAGGAGCATCCGGAAGTTGATTGCGAAAAGAAGTGGGATCATACACAGCTGCGAGTTTATCGAACTGACCATGTATATGGTATACTGGGTTTTCTACAACCGAATCGACATTGGAATCATAATTAGTTGTGAATATAGAATCAAACTGTCTTAGATAGTTAACAAACTTTTCTGGGTACAATCGATATAGCTCATTAACCTTTCCATCGTTATAGATAGCAAATAAATAGGAAATTCTCAATGCTTCTCTCACATAAAATTGATCTGGATTTACAGTTCCAGTTTTATGGCAACAAAGATCATGGAGCAAATAATAATCTTCAAAACCTATATCTGTCATTCGCAGAGTTCTAATTTTAGATGCATATTGCTCACGAAAAGACACAAGAGATGCTCTTTCGGCTGAACAATTGGCATACTGATCATACTGCCCTCTAATTACATCCCTTGCTTCCAAAAAAAGTTGCCCCAAATAATTCTTTAAAAGATATGGAAAATCTACAATTATATGAGAGGGAAAATCCTTTCTGTCACAGTTTTTCAATATTCTTAAAACAATTTGTTGTGTAGTATAATCAGTTGAATTAAACTGAATGTTGATACCATTCCCGACCAATAAATGTTTCATTTAACTCACTCTTTCATGCTATAAACTATTTCGCTATCTCTCCGACAAAATTATAGACAATCCTGACTTCCTGCGTCTTTTGCCCATTGACTTTCTTGACCTCGCCCACTAAAATCCGACTAATTAGGCGGTTTAGCACCGTTTCATCCAGTTCTTGGATGGTGGCATACTGCCGAAGCTCCCGGATAAAGGTGCGGACTTCATTTTCCTGAGCATCGGACTGCTGAAGCATTCTCATCAGTTCCTGCAAACAGCGTTGATTTTCTTCCTGCTCCTGCTCCATAGCGGCGGTTAGCTTCATAAACCGCTGCTCAGAGATCACGCCTTTGGCCTTGTCGGTATAAAGGCTCAGAAACATATCGTCAATTTCCCGGTTTCTGGCTTCCAGGCGTTCACGCTCTTTCTGCATCTCGGAAGCATCCGCCATATATCGGCGCTCCATCCGGCTGCTCAACCGCTGATAAAAGGCATCTGCATCTTTGAGTGCCATCGCTGCCAGTTCCTGAATATCTTTCAGGACGAGATTATATAAATCCCTGGCTTCGATTTTGTGACTGGTGCAGGCATTTTTGCCCAACCGGTTGTAGGTCTGGCAGATATAATACGCCTTGTCAATCGGTTCCCGCATCTCGCCGGTAAAGCGGTTTTTGCCAGTTCTGCCAACCTTCTCATACCGCACCTGCATAGATTTCCCACAGGTGGCGCAGTAGATAATGCCATGGAACAAGTTGTAGAAGGGGCAGGCATTTCCTTTCATAATAGGTGACCTGCGATCTACGATTGCCTGCACCTGTTCCCATTCCTCCGGTGTCACAATCGCTTCATGGCAGCCCTCAATGATTTCCCAGTCCTCACGAGGAATGATGTCATAGGTGTTGGAGCGAATCCCTTTCTGGTGTGTCCGGCAAACCAGATGAGCGCCCTTATAAAAAGGGTTACGCAGGATATGGCTGATTCTTGCGCCGCCCCACGCATAGTAGTTGACATCACAGGCGGTATTTCCTTTTACTCTGGTGATAGGAACCTTGTCCTCCATCAGCTGCTTGGCAATCCGCATGCAGCCCCAGCCATCCAGTGCCAGGTCATAGATTTTGCGAATCACCGGCGCAGTCTCCGGGTCAAGGATCAAATGCCCCCGATCCTCCGGGTCACGCATCAGCCCCAGGGGAGGCTGTCCGCCACAGAACTTTCCTTGTCGGGAACGGGTCATACGCCCCGCCAGCACTTTCTTGGAAATATCCCGGCTATACATATCATTCAGGATATTCTTGAAGGGCGTGATGTCCATTTCCTGACGGGTCAAACTGTCCACACCATCAGTAATGGCGATATAACGGACATTGTGTTTGGGGAAGAAGATTTCAATATAGCTGCCGGCTTCAATATAATTTCTTCCCAGTCTGGACAGGTCTTTGGTAATGACACAGCCAATTTTACCAGCCTCAATATCGGCAATCATACGCTGGAAAGCTGGACGATTGAAATTGCGGCCGGTGTAACCATCGTCCACATAATACTCATGCTGAAACATGCCATTTTTCTCGGCAAATTCCTTGAGCATAAGTTTCTGATTGCTGATACTCATGCTCTCGTTATCGCCGCCATCGTCCAGAGAAATACGGCAATAGAGGGCTGTGATTTTCTGATTGACTTGTTTTTTCCTGCTCATAGTAATCTCCTTCTATGAACAGGGACACGATATGTATATTATATCATGTCCCTGTTTTTCCTTCAACCAATTCCCTCAGCTTGCCTTGCGTTCCAGCCATTCTTCAAAGTGTTCGCAGGTTTGCCGTTCAATGAGCTGTTCAAAGGCTTCCCGCATGGTTTTATCACCTGAAAACTCCCGTATCACGATAAACTTTACTTTTTTGCTCTGCTTGTTTTCTTGCTTTTGGGTTTTCTCCATAGGCTACCTCCATAGATCAGAAAAGCCAGACAAAGGGCATCGGCAATAAAGTCCGGCAACGGACTCCGAAAAAGCTGTAACCTATCATCTGACCATCGTTTCTTACTTTTCAAATTTTCTTATGAAATCTCGTTGCTTTCGTTGTCAGAGAACAGATACCCGCCAAAAAACCTTGCTTTACGAGCGTTTATCGTATCTGCACCCCTGTTTTTGTAGCAACAAAGTCAGCAACCAGCCGACAACCTACTGGGCAACAAGCCCCGCAAATTAGGCAATCCACTCCTTTGGCAGCTCCAGTTGACGGACTTCTTCCTCGCTCAGCTCTACAAATCCACCTTCGTTGTCGGACGGTTCGTTGTCGGAAATCTCCCGTTCCCAGCCCCGCTGCCGACCATAGCCCGCAAACATTCGGGGATTGGAGAAGGGCTTCCAGCCCGTCACCACTGTGTTCATGATCTCGTTGATGTTGTGCAGCTGCCAACGCTTCGGCTCCTCAAAGGCGTGTCCCAACGCTTCCTTGAACAGCTGCTTGGAGCAGACCACATTGCCGGTGTAGTGTTCCAGAAAGCCCTGGATCTGCCCGGCCTCGGTATCCTCCGGCATGAAGTCCTTCTGAACCTCCACCAGCTGCTTCTGAATCTCCTTTGAAAACTTCATGGAATACTCTCCACTGCGGTAAATTGTCATAGCCTCCGCCCATACCTGCAACAGATATTCCCTGGAAGCGGCTTCGTCCTCCAAAATGTGAACCTCCGCTTTCTCCGGGTCAATCATCACTGGCAGGAACCGGCGGTTTCCGGCCCGGTCAAGGGGTAGGAAATCCAGCGTGTTGGAGGAACCACCGAACACACACTGCCGCAGACGGTCTTTGGGCTGGATCTCATAGGGGGTGCGGTAGGTTTCCTTTTGGCGGCTGATAAAGGAGCGGATCTCCTCAATGCTCTTGGCGTTGCTGGTGGCCAGCATCTCAGACATCTCGATGATCCAGTGGCCTTGCAACTTGGCAAACACCTTGTCATCATCCAGCTTTTTCAGGTCATCAGAGAACCACTCATCCTGTATAGCCAGGAAGCGAAAGAAGGTAGACTTTCCGGCTCCCTGGCCGCCCACCAGACAGAGCAGTTCCTCATACTTGGAACCAGGATGGAACACCCGGCGGATGGCTCCCAACAGAAAGTGTTTGAGCATTTCTTCCACATAGTTGCCCTCATCCGCCCCCAGAAAGTGATGCAGGCAGGAGCGTATCCGGGGTATGCCGTCCCAAACCAAGCCATTCAACACATCCTGAATGGGGTGATAGCAATTTTCGTTTGCTACGATAGAGAGCGCCGCCATCAGCTTCTTTTCACTGGTCAGGCAATAGTTCTGCTCAAAGTAAAGGAGCAGATATTTGACATCGGTATCGGTCAAGGCACTGGTGCTTCTGCGCCAGCCCAGATCCCGCACAATGTCCACACGGTCAGTCAGCAGATTCAGCCGGATTGCTCTCCGTAAAAGCGGATCTTGGCAAAACACCGTGCGGCAATTTCCAATGGTATTGGCCGGTTGTCCTTTTTCCGTCGTGGAAAGGCTTTCCCGCACTTCAGCAACGGTCATTTCCTCACTTTCGGCCTGCCGAGTGACAGGCACTAAACTCTGAGTTTCGCTGTTCAATGTTTCTCACCTCCTCAAGGAAAAGGCACCTGATTTGTATGCAAAATCAGATGCCTTACCGATCCATATCCTGTTTTCGCTGCCGTTGCTTTTTCCGCTTTTCCTCCCGCTGGGTGCTATCCTGTTTGGCCCTGTGCAGAAAATCCAAAATGGATTCTTTGGCCTTTTCCTGAATCTGCTGTTTGCCAGCCTGCTTGACCTCCGGCTGCATCAGCTTCTTCTGGATTTTTGTCAGCGCAGACTGCATGGCATTTTTGATTTTGGAGATCACTCCATCCAGCCGGGCAGCGGCATACTCACGCTCTTTTTGCGGTGCTTTCCGTTCCGGCGATAGTACCCAGTTTTTCGTTTCTTCCACCAACCGGAGGTCCTCCTTGTGGGTCTCCTGCCGAACGGTGTCAGTGACAACTTCCACCGCCTTGTCATAGGCAATATCCGAAACTTCCTCCACCAGTGTTTCCACATCCTCGATTTTCAGGGTCAGCTCCTCCAGCTTCTGTTCCTGAGCGACCAGCTGCTCCTTTTGCTTCATCAGGATATAGTCCTGTTTCTCCAGATACGCCCGCCCACCATAGGACGGCTCCTGCTCCAAATGCACCCCATGTTTGCGGCTGATGTCAAAGAGCATCGTCCGACAAACTGCATCAAAGGTCTGCTTGCGGTTGTTGTGTTTTCCCTTGGGCTTACTCGGATCAGGCAATTCAAAGCCCAGTTCCTCCAGCGCCTTTTCCTGCTGGGGGCACAACTCCCCATACCGGTTTTTGCAGTCAAACACATGACGCTCGTGGATATGGGGTGTGCCCTCATCCAGATGCAGCGCCCAGTCCAGAATGTGGATATGAGAACCAAAGCGCCGTTCAAACTCCTCGTAAAATTCTCTGACAATGAGTGCCAGAGTACCCGGTGGAACGGATTCTTCCATGGTGCCAATCTGGTAGATACTTTCCTCCGGGCAGGTCTTGTTGTTTTTCAAAAGATCTTCCACCGTGCGGTTGCGCTCGGTGTGTCGTGTTTTCTCATTCCGGGCATTCTGGGCATCCACATGGTCGGAATAATGCTCGTAGTAATACATCCGCTCAATTTCTTCAAAGCTGAAATCCGGCTGTTCCGGGCTCTCCCGAAGTTCCAGGGTAGTGAAGCCACGGTAGCAGTCCCAGTACACATTTTTTCTGGCTCGCTGGGCATCAATGTGTTCGCTGTTCTCCACATCAAACCGGCGATCATTGTGTCGGGGATTATAGGTGCCATGCTTGCCGGAGCGTCCGTTGTGCCGTGTCAGTTTCAAATTCCATCCCTCCAATCTCTGCTCATTTTCCCGAAGGGGGAAGTAGCGGCGAAGCCGCCAAACCTGCGGATTTCTGCGTCAGGTAATACCCAGTACGAGTTGACGCAAGGCATCAACTCTCCCTGGGCAAGGCGTTTCACCCTTGACCCGATGGGGCTGGCTGCCCTCAACCCGCCAATGGGCCTTGCCCCTTGACCCCAGCAGTGCGCTGCCGCCCCTGCACCCAGGCACAAAGGGCTTGCCGCCCTCTGTACTCCTGCCCGGAGAAGCTGACTTTCATCGCTTGTGCGGTTTCTGTCAGCTCCTCCGGCTCTGAATGCTCCTTTTGTCGCATTTCCCGGCATAGGGGATACTGGGATATCACGATACCAATTCACCGCAAAAATACCGTGTGCAGACCCGCCATTTTCCCGTGAATTGACCCGATTTCAGGCGCTCTCCTTGTCCGTCCGCAAGACCTGAAATCCGTGCTGTTTGGCGTACTCTCTGGCAGCAGCCAGCCGTTCTTCACTGTACGGCGGCA
>NZ_JBQHTM010000084.1:0-7339 GCF_052065695.1 Intestinimonas sp. HCP28S3_D6 | reverse complement strand
CGTAAATGTTTCCTGTTTCTTCATCCCCATACACCACCATTGCGTTGATAGTGTTATTATCCCACATCCGGAGCCTTTATGGTAGTGCGGATTAAATCAGAGATTCCCTAAGTATGCATGCACCCCCTCTTTTGCCGGCCCGGCTGGCGGCAGAGGGGGTGCGTCCTTTGACGGATGGAGGTTGCGAATTGCGTTGACGCAGTCGGTTTGATATAATGCAAAAAGGGACCGACACCACTCCGCTGACCGGAGCCGGGTGAGAATACCCTGCGCCCCAAAACAGGAGGGACAACAGGATGAATGAGATGTGGGAAACCAATGCGGATTTTCTCCCTCTGGCGGAGCGGTGGGGGGTTGAGGTATTTCTACATATTATGGACTACGTCCAGAACGCTACTATGATCATCGATCCACAGGGTACCATTATCTATATTAACGAGGAGTATACCAAGATTCTGGGGGTCTCCCGAGATAAGGCCCTGGGGGTGAACCTCCACCGGCTGGAACCGGAATCCGTGGCGCTGAAGGTGCTGGAGAAGCGGAAAGAGATTATTGGAGCCCCAGACTATCTCCGCTCCCTGGGTATCCACGCCATTGGAAAATCCATCCCGCTCTTTGACAAAGAGGGGACTTTGCTGGGCGTTGCCTCTGTCTTCAACGATATGACCAAGATCATCGAGTTGAGCAATGAGCTGGAGCGGACCAGGGCCATGAACCAGTATCTGGTCCAGCAGATCAGTCCGCCTCTGGCCCACCCCTTTGACGACTATATCTGCGCGGATCGGGAGATGCGGCGGATCCTGTCTATGGCTGCCAAGGCGGCCAAAGCTAACTGTACCATTCTCATTCAAGGAGAGAGTGGCGTGGGTAAGGGGGTGCTGGCCAAGGCCATCCACCGGGCCAGCAATCGAGCGGAACGGCCTCTGATTAGCATCAACTGTGCCGCCATCCCGGAAAACCTGCTGGAGAGCGAACTCTTTGGCTACGAAGCCGGTGCCTTTACCGGCGCTCTGAGAGGCGGAAAGCTGGGGAAATTTGAACTGGCTGACAAGGGAACTATCTTCTTGGATGAGATTGGCGATATGAGTGCCAGCGCTCAGGCCAAACTGCTACGGGTCCTGCAGGAGCGGGAGCTGGAACGGGTTGGCGGCGTCTCCAGTATCCCCATTGACATCCGAGTCATTGCTGCCACCAATCAAAACCTGAAGGATCTGGTTCGGGAAGGTAAGTTCAGGCAGGACCTCTACTACCGTCTCAGCGTGATCCCCTTAACCATCCCTCCGCTGCGGGAACGGCGGGATGATATTTTGCCTCAGGCTCGCTATTTTTTGAGTAAAATGGCTCCTCCGGGACAGGAGATTACCCTTTCCAATATGGCTATTATGGCGCTGCTAAAATATGACTGGCCGGGTAATGTGCGCGAGCTACAGAATGTATTAGAATATGCAGGGGTTGTTTGTTCCAACAATATCATTGAATATAAGGACCTGCCGGCCACCTTACGGGGAGAGAGCCTGCCGGAAACGGAGCCATCTGCCGGACCCGGCCTGGATTTAAAAAGTGCAGTGGCACTGTTGGAGAAGGACTATATTATCGAAGCCCTCCGGCTGGCAGATGGCAATCGTTCCAAGGCAATCCAACAGCTTGGGATCTCCCGGAAGTCGTTCTACGACAAGTTGAAACGATACCAAATCGAAGATGAAGAGGAGTAAGATACCGGAACCCGATGCCCTCAAAATGACAGACTCTCCTCACAGTCCGTCGGCGGTTGCATTTTGGGGAAGAGATTGGTATGATTGCTCCGTGAACAGCTCCGCCGACGGCAATCGCGCATTCGGATATATAGCGGTACCTGGGACTATCCCAGGTACCGCTATTTTATATCACCCCAGGCGGCATCAAAGGTGAGAGAGGCCACCTTCTGATCCTGGGCCACACAGTAGATGGGCAGCTGCCGGGTGGTGGCCGACGCCCCCACGATGGCCGGGTGGTTCACCACGTAGAGCATGGCCGCCGCCGCCAGCAGACACAGCCCCACCGTAAAGACCCGCCGCCGGATCAGGTACAATTTCATTCCATACGCCTCCTTATTGGTTCCCCCACAACGGGGTGTCTTGCACAGTTCCACTATATGACGCCCGGTCCGGCCTCATGTTCGGTCCGCGCCTACGGGTCAGGCATCTCCGCCCTTGGCAAAAGAGACATAGTAAATTTGTAGGGTTTTCACCAGAAGTAGACAGTCACAAAAAATAATTCTTACGTATTTGATGAAAATATTTTGTAACCGTTTTTTGGTTGTATTTTGGGGCGGGGATTCGCTATAATCACGAGGCTGCCCAGGGCCGGGTCTTACCGGCCCGGGACAACACCGTGATAGGAGAAAGAAAAGAGATGAGCAGATCGAACCACCTTCGCAGAGCCGTTTCCGGGCTTTTGAGCCTGGCCCTGACTGGCTCTTTCTGTACGATAGGATACCCCGTCCCCGCCGCTGCGGCCGGGGCGGAGCGTGCATCGGATGCCGCCACAGGCTCCATCGCCCTCACCGTCCGCTTTGACCTGCCCCAGCAGGCCGACGAGGTGGCCGACCGGGACCTGCGGCTGACCCTGACCGGCAGCGGCAGGGCCATCACCGTCTCCCTGTCCGACGGCACCTCCCAAGGCACTGACGGCCTGGCTGTCTCGGTGGAGGCACAGAACATCCACGGCGTCCCCCTCACCACCGAGCGCCAGATCGGCTACTACCAGGTGACCCTGGACGGCCTACCCACCGGGGACTATGCCCTGTCCCTCTCCGGCAGGGGCTATACCACCTGCACCACCCCTGTGGAACTGGAGAACTACTCCCAGCACGTACTCATGAGCACCGGCAACGGCAGCTTTGCCCTGGGCGACGTGGACGGCGACGGCGCCGTCACCGCCGCCGACCGGGACGCCATGGACGCCCAGCTTGGAAAAACCGGCGCCCTGGACACCTACGACCTCAACGGCGACGGGGTGGTAGATATCACCGACCTCTCCTATATCAATAAGATGGTGGGCCTGGATGGCGATCCCCAAATTCTCTCCACCGCCGCCATCGTGCGCACCACCGTGGAGGAGGGGGCTGTGACCTTTACCGGCGGCACTGCCGACGACCTCTTCACCGGCGGGAGCACCGTCACTCTGGCCCCCGCCCAGGGCAAAAGTGAGCTCGCCCTCCCCATCGCCCTGGACAAGCCCACCGAGATGAGCGAGATTACCATCACCACCCCCGCCTCCGACGGGGCCATCCAGGCGGGCTCCGCCCTGGTGGAGCTGGAGGGCGGCGGCACCATGACCGTCCCCTTCAACATCTCCGCCCCCGACGGGGTCCACGCCACCGGCCGCACCGCCGGGCAGAGCGTCATCTCCATCAACCTGGGCAAGAAGGTGGCCGTGACCAAGGTCACCATCACCGTCACCAAGGTGGAGGGCCAGACCGGCGGGACCCCGGAGTTTGCCGCCGTGACCCAGATCCAGTTTCTCAAGGACATCGTCTCCGACGCCATCCAGGCCGACACCCAGGTGAAGGGCCTGTCCGCCGCCACCGGCGACGGGGAGGTAAAGCTGGTGTGGGACAGCGTGAAAAACGTCACCGGCTACACCGTCTCCTACGGCCAGGACCGGAACAGCCTGAGCCAGAGCCTGTCGGTGAGCACCAACAAGGCCACCCTCTCGGGGCTGAAGAACAACCAGACCTACTACTTCCAGGTGACCGCCTCCAGCGACGGCTGGAGCGGCACCCCCTCGGCAGTGATCTCCGCCGTGCCTGTCCCCGCCAACGCCCCCGGCGCCCCCTCCAACCTTCTGGTGGAGGCCGCCGACACCGCCCTGCGCCTGACCTGGGGCTCCACCAAGGACGCCACCTACTACCAGGTGTTCTACCGGGCAAAAGGGGAGAGCGACTTCCGGCGCTGGGGCGGCGACATTGCCTCCACCGGCACCGTGATCACCGGCCTCACCAACGGTACCGAGTACGAGGTGGCGGTGAAGGCGGGCAACCTCCGGGGCGTAGGCCCCCTCTCCGCCGTGGCCCTGGGCACCCCCAAAAAGGAGGCCTTCGACATGCCGGTGCTGCCCACCGACGGGCGCATTGACAACGGCTCCGTCACCTCCATCGTCATGGAGGTCCCCTCTAATGTAAATAAGAGCCTTTGCCCCAACTTCGACGTGACCACCCACCTCACCGACGGCGACCCCAACACCTACTGGGTGGCCCGGGACTACTGGACCTCCAGCAACATCACCTATACCTTTGACGGCTCCTATGATATGAACTATGTACTGGTGGTGCCCTATCTCGACGCCCGGTACAAGGGCCGCATCAAGACCTTCAACATGACAGCCCGGGACGCCGCCGGTGAAGTGATCTACACCGCCGAAGGACTCTCCGCCGGCAGCATCACCGCTGACAACTATGTAGTCCTGGCCTTCCCCGAGCTCAAGGGGGTGCACAGTCTCACCATTGCCCTCAACGAGATGGAGGGCGGTCCCCGGGTGAGTATCTCCGAGATCGCCTTCTACAAGAGCAACACCCTCAGCAACGACATCGCCGCCCTCTTCGCAAACGGCTCCTTTACCGCCCTCAATGGCGCTGTTGAGCAGGGCGACATCACCGCCCTGCGGGAGCGGCTGAGCGTCCTGAGCAGCTTCTACCTGGACCGCGCCCGTCTGAAGGACGAGCTGGACCTGGCCCAGGCCCTGCTGGAGCGCAAGGACAACGCCCTGGCCCTGGTGAAGAACGACTTCCAGAGCCGCTCGGCCTCCGCCGCCGGCGATCAGGCCGCCGGTCAGACCGCCAGCGCCCTCCAGCCCCTGGGCATCACCGCCAAGGCGGGCGCCACCGTGGCCATCTACGCCGACCTGCCCGGCGACGCCCCCGTCTATGTGGTGCCCACTCAGTTCTACGGCGAGTCCGGCGTGTGGAAGGGCAGCCCCATCGAGCTGAAAAACGGCCGCAACTACATCACTGTGCCCGAGATCGGCTCCCTGAAGGACACCCGGGGCGGCGTATTTTACCTGACCTACGCCGGGGACCGGCCGGAGGACATCCAGATTCAGATCCGCAACGCCGTCAACGTCTGGCAGATGCCGGTGCTGGAGCTGTCCGGCTGGTATAACATGGGCGAGAGCGCCCGCAAGGACGCCATCCGGGCCTACGTCCAGGCCCTGGAGACCTACGTCTCCGGCCTCACCGGCGCCGCCCTCACCACCGACGTCCGCAACGCCACCGAGATTTCCACCCCCAGCGTCCTCCTGTCCCTGCCCGCCGATCAGGTCCTGGCCGGTCTGAGGGGCGTGAACCACGACGAAAACGCCATGGTGGAGACCATGTACCAGAACGTGCTGGCCTGGGAGGAGGAGCTCTTCGTGGTCAACCAGGTCCAGGGCATCATCGGTGCCGATGCCGACCTGGAGACCTACCGCTATCCCATGACCACCCGCCAGAACATCCGTTACATGCGCATGTTCGCCGGCGCCTTCATGTACGCCGCCGGGGCGCACATCGGCGTGGAGTACGGCTCCACCGCCGCCCTGGTCCAGGGCAAGCCCGCCGCCAAGACCGCCGGGGAGCCGGAAAATGGCCTCTTCGGCTGGGGCATCGCCCACGAGATCGGCCACAACATGGACAAGCTGGGTAAGGCCGAGTGTACCAACAACCTCTATTCCCTGGCCGCCCAGGCCTGGGACGGGGAGGCCATGACCCTCTCCACCCGGCTCACCGCCGACGGCCGCTGGGCGGACATCTTTCATAAGGTGGCCCAGGCCCGTCCCGGCACCGCCAACAACGTCTTTGTCCAGCTGGGTATGTACTGGCAGCTCCACCTGGCCTACGACGGGGCGGAGGAGCCCATGGCCTTCTACAACCAGTTCTTCCGGCTGTGGAAGTCCGGCGCGTACAGCGGCTACAGCTACGACGAGCGTTTTGCCCTCATCGCCGCCCAGGTAGCCGACCGGGACCTCACCGCTTTCTTCACCCGCTGGGGCATGACCCTCAGCCCTGCCGTAAAGGCCATTCTGGACGACTACCCCGCCGAGGAGCGGGCCATCTGGTACCTCAATGACGCCGCCCGGAATTACCGCCTGGAAAACGGCGCCGCTGCCCGCGGCGAGGCGGCCGTTACCGCCGCCGTGGAGGGCTCCCAGGTGACCCTGACCATTACCCACACCGACCAGGACCACATCCTGGGCTACGAGATCCGCAGGAACGGCACCGCCATCGGCTTCACCACCGGGGAGGTCTACGTGGACGATCTGGGCGCCGCCAACAACCTGACCTACACCTACTCCGTGGTACCCGTGGACAAGCTGGGCAACCTGGGCGCCGAGGCGGAGGCTGACGAGGTCCGGGTGGCCTATGACAAGACCATCGATCCCGCCCTCTACGACCTGAAGCGGTCCGGCGAGACCGTCACCATCACCATGCAGGGCGGCGCCGTCCCCGTCACCGGCATCAAGGTCACCGGCGGCGACCTCAGTGGCCATTACACCATGCGGGTGAAGGCCGACGCCCAGGCGGAGGACTGGACCGACGCCAAGGAGGGCACCCTGTCCGGCGACACGGTGACGGCCTACTTTACCAAGCCGGGGGCAGATCCCTCCGACACCCGCATCTGGACCTACGACGCCGCCGTGCTGGAGCTCACCGGCATCCCGGAGGAGGCCCGCGTGGAGCTGCTGGACTACCCCGGCGACCGGGTGGACTTCTACGACGGCGCCGCCGTGGGCATCCTGTCCGACGATTACCACTACGGCGACGGCGAGGTCATCGAGGCCGGCACCCTGGTCATCCTGGGCACCTACCGGGGCGATCCCCGCTACAACTACGTGGAGGTAGAGGCGGTCTACAACACCACCGCCGAGGCCGGCAGCGTCACCACCGTCACCCGGCCCATGAACGGCTACGGTCTGCTCCTGGCCGAGATCCCCGCCGACGGGGCGGTCAGCGACACCAGCGACGGTTTCCTCCTCTTCGTGCCCGATCTGGAGGCCGAAAAGGCCCTCAACGCCCAGAGCGGCGTCACCGACGCCTACCCACTGGAGATCCGCATCAACTTCTACCGCACCGACGTGCCCGGCGACACCGGCAGCAAGCGGCTCACCAGCCGCACCCTGTGGCTGCCCTTCCCCGACGGCGGGGACGGCACCGCCCAGGACCCGGGCTCCCTGCCCCTCATCGAGCTCAAGAGCGACAACAGTCAGGAGGACACCTAAGGAATCTCTGATTTAATCCGCACTACCATAAAGGCTCCGGATGTGGGATAATAACACTATCAACGCAATGGTGGTGTATGGGGATGAAGAAACAGGAAACATTTAC
>NZ_JBQHTM010000083.1:0-7457 GCF_052065695.1 Intestinimonas sp. HCP28S3_D6 | reverse complement strand
AAGCAGATAAATAATGGCTATTTTGCACTGAAATCACCTTAACCAAGCGCAAATGGCGGCTAATACATTGAGTAGAAACAGGATAAAGGCTTTTATTCAGAGGTTCCCTAACTTATGTTACCGAAATTTTTTGCATTCCTATGCCCGGCAACGAGGTGCAGTTGAAATCCGACAGAAAATGTGTGATAATATTTCTGTCTATATTTTCTGTTCAGCGTGAAAAGGAGGTGTTTACCGTGCGGGATGGGAAATACATTACGATCATGTCAGACAGAACACAGCTTGTACTGAATGCCAGCACGATTCTATATGTCCTGATGATTGATAAAACTGCCGAGATCCATGTGTCCGGCGGGAAGATATACAAAGCGCGGATGAAGATCAGTGATCTGGAAGAAGCACTGGGGGACAATTTCCTCAAAGTCCACCGGGGCTGTTTGGTGTCCGCCAGAGCCATCCATGACATCACCGACCACATTGATCTCAACAACGGCGAATCCTTGATCTATACACTCCGAAAGAAAAAGCAGATCATCGCTCAGTTCCAGGCTGCTCAAAAACGTCTCATCAGCAGTTTTGCCCAAGACGAAGCCCCCTCCACTGAGGAGGAATACCAGGCCCATTACTGCGGCTTCGAGGCTATGCCCTTTGCGTTTACGGACATCGAAATGATCTTTGATGAGAAGCGCCGGGCGGTGGACTGGGTCTTCCGCTATGGAAACCCTGCTCTGGCAAAGCTGGAAGGACTGCCGCTTAAAACGCTCATCGGCAGCTCCTTCGGCAGCCTGTTTTCCAATATGGATGCCAAATGGCTGCGCCTATACGAGCGCGCCGCCCTATATGGGGAAAGACTGGAGGTCATGGATTACAGTCCGGAGATCGGCGCGTGGCTGCAGGTGATCTGTTTTCCCACCTTCCAAGGTCACTGCGGGTGCATCCTGTTCGACCTCTCAGACATCGCATATACCAAAATCAGCAGGCAAGGTAGTCAGGCAATGATGCGCTATTTCGACAAGTCACAGGAGATGACCGATAGTCTGTAGCCGCTCCATATCCGAATCGCCGTCCACGTGTGTCCATTTCCATGGACAGACATGGGCGGCGTTTTTTTTGCTGTCGTTTCACGCCTCTTAAACGTCGCTTCACGCCAAGTCGATTGACAGGAGCGAGAGCAGCCCTTATAATAATTTCTGTTTAACCTTTGCAAGCCGAAAAGACAGAGCTTGCCTTGCCATGCCGGCAAGAAAATTTTGACAGAAAGGATAGGAGAATATGAAAAGAAAACGAAGAATACTTAGCCTGCTGCTTAGCGGCGCAATGCTGTTTTCCCTCTGTACCCCAACGGTCTTTGCCGAGACGCCGACACAGGACAGGGGGCAGACCATTACGGAAACGGGCGGTTTATGCGAACACCACGCCGAACATACGGAGGATTGCGGCTATTCCCCCGCAGCCGAGGGGACGCCCTGCGGATATGTCTGCGAGCTATGCGGCGCGGGAGATAATACCCCGTCCAATGCGAAGGCTGTCACGGTGGCAAGCGTACAGGCCATGATCGACGCTTTACCGAACGCAGAAGAAATCACTGAAGATAACGCCGAAGATGTCAAGGCGCAGCTTGACGCCATAGACGAGGCGAAGGAGAAACTCTCCAACGAGGAAATAGATGAGCTGGATTTTACCCGGTATGCGGAAGCTGCCGCTGCATTGGGGGCGCTGGCTGCGCCAATGCTATTGGCTAATGATTCGCCTAATGAGCAGTTTTCCCTCACTCCCGGCGGCAGATATTATTTTGACCTCTCCGGCGCAAACATCCCCGGAACGGCAAACGGCAGCCTGCCGGACAGCACCCTGCACTATGTCCCCTTTACCTATGTGGGGACGATTAACGCCTATTCCCGCAACTCTGAAGGTGTACGCACTGATGATACGGTAAAGCCTTACGCCCACAGCCTGTTTGTGGCGGACTACAATGTAACGCATACGGTAAGCTGGAATGACTTAAATACGAAAAGTCTGATTTTCGGCAAAAATTATGCCAGCGGCGGCGTGCACTATACCCTGCGTGCGCCGTCTGCGGGAAGTAACTCTACAGGCTCGGGCGATTCCGGTCCCGGCGTGCCCCAAAGCAACGAATGGGACACGATACTGAACAAGAACAGCGGATATATCCAAAACTGGAATGAAATAATTTCGTGGGGACAGGATACTTCTTCTGGCGGCGCGTCGTACCGTGCGGTTCGCGGGTACGATTCGGCCCGCTACTGGGACCACCACGGTGCTTCGGTCTCCCACCCGGGCGTCGGTTTCCGCCCCATCCTTGAAGTCCTGAACCCTGACACACTGAAGTCTGACGGACTGAAGGTCGTTACCCTTGACCTGAACGGCGGAACGCTCGGCGGTAGCTCCGATGCTATTCAAATCATCGTGAAAACCGGCAGCGAGTTTGCCGCGCCCGCGTCCGATGGTCTGAACCGCCCGAACGGAGATACTGGCAGTTACTTCGTGTGGCTCGGAAGCAACGGGAAGCTCTACGCCCCCGGCGACAGTGTTCCGGCGGACGTTACCAAGCTCACGGCGCAGTTTACTTTATCAGAGCAGTTTTCCCTCAAGCCCGACGGCACCTATTACTTTGACCTATCGGCGATGAATATTCCCGGAACGGCAAACGGCAATCTGCCGGACAGCGCCCTGCACTATGTCCCCTTTACCTATGTGGGGACGATTAACGCCTATTCCCGCAACTCTGAAGGTGTAAGCACTGATGATACGGTAAAGCCTTACGCCCACAGCCTGTTTATCGCGGACTACGCCGTGACCCATACCGTCAGCTGGGATGAGCTGAATGAGAAGGGTCTGATTTTCGGCAAGGGCTATGTCGCCGGCGGCGTGGACTATACCCTGCGCGCACCGTCTGTGGGAAGTGCTTCTACAGGTTCGGGCGATTCCGGTCCCGGCACGCCCCAAAGCAACGAATGGGACACGATACTGAACAAGGACAACGAATATATCCAAAACTGGAATGAAATGTTTTCGTGGGGACAGGATACTTTTTCTGGCGACGCGTCGGGCCGTGCGGTTCGCGGGTACTCTTCGGCCCGCCTCTGGAGCCACCACTCTGCTACGATCTCCACTCCGAGCGTCGGTTTCCGCCCCGTCCTTGAAATCCTGAACCCTGGCGACCTGGGCGCTAACGGCCTGACGACCGTCACGCTGGACCTGAACGGCGGCCATGTGGGACGTGATGCTACTGCTGTTACTGTCAATTTGGCGGTGAAATCCAGCGGGACATACACCGCTCCCAGCAGCGACGGCCTGACCCGCCCCGATGGAGATACGGGCAGTTACTTCGTGTGGCTTGGAAGCAACGGCAAGCTCTACGCCCCCGGTGCCAGTGTTCCGGCGGACGTGACCAGCCTGACTGCCCGGTGGGAAAAGCAGGTTCCCACGCTGACCGCCCCCACCGCAAACACTCTGGTCTATAACGGCAGTGCGCAGGCGCTGGTCACCGCCGGTACTACAGCGGACGGCACCATGCAGTACAGTCTGAATAATACAAACTGGAGCGACAGTGTTCCCACCGGCACCACCACCGGCAGCTACACCGTTTATTACAAGGTCGTGGGCGACAGCAACCACACCGACAGCGAGCCGGCTTCGGTCAGCGTCACCATCGCGCCCAGGTCCATTGCGGACGCTTCGGTCACGCTGGGTGAATCGCTGACCTACAACGGCTCCAGCCAGACCCAGACGGTTACCGTGAAGCTTGGTGAAGTGGATATCACCAGCTCCTGCAACGTGTCCAACAATGTGCAGACCAACGCCGACAGCTACACCCTGACGGTCACGGCCAAGGACAATTCCAACTACACCGGCAGCGTGACCAAGGACTTCACCATCGCCAAAAAGTCCATCACGCCCACCATTGCAGTGAGCGGAACCTATACCTTCACCGGCAGCGCCATCACGCCCGCCTTCACGGTGAAGGACGGCGACACCGCTCTGACCGACAGTGATTATACCGCCGTTCTCGCCGACAACATCAATGCCGGCACCGGCAAGATCACGGTCACGGAAAAGACGACCGGAAACTACACCTTCAGCGAAGCGCAGCAGAGCTTTACCATCGGCAAGGCCGCCGCGCCGATGCTGAACAAAATTTCTGTCGAGCAGAAGTACACCGTGAACACCCAGCAGAGCAAAGACATCGGCCGCGCGGGCATGCCTGCCGACGCCGGCACCCTGACCTATACCAAAGGAACCATGTCCTGTGGTGATGTCGTTTCTATAACCGACTGGGATGTGGATAACACCGGAAAAGTGACCTACACCCTGTCCAGCAGCATGCCCAGCCGCGCGACCCTGCGGGTGGTCATCTCCTCCGACAACTATGAGAACGCCACCGTCGAGGTCAATATCGAACTGACGGAAAAGGATGTTCCCACGGTCAGCGCCAACGACATCACCGTGGCCTATACCGGCTCCGCTGTTCCGGACAGCGCCATTACCGGCACCGCCAGCGTGGAAGGCAGTTGGAGCTTCAAGAACGCGGCTCCCGTGAATGTTGCGGACAGCAGCGACAGCGTGACCGTGGTGTTCACCCCCGCGGACACGAACACCTATGAAACGGTTGAGGATATCATCAAGGTGACCATCAACAAGGCCACCCCCACCGGCACTCCCGCTTACACCGCCATCACCTCCTCCGGCAAGACCCTGGCGGACGCAGCTCTGGCCGTGGGCAGCATTACCCCCGCCGACGGTTCCATCGCGTGGGACGTTGCCGATGACACCGTTGTAACAGCTAACACCGCCTACAACTGGACTTATACTCCCACTGACGGGGACAACTACAACAATCTGACCGGAAGCATTACGCCCTATGTGGTGTCCTACTCCGGCGGCGGCTCTACCGGCGGTGGTTCTTCCTCCGGCGGCGGCTCCAGCAGCTCCACGGTTGTAGAGCGTCCGGATCAGACCAAACCGGACATCCCGACCACCAGCCAGACCAAGCCGGCAACACCGGATAAAAACGGAAATACCAGCATTGACGGCAACGCCGTACAGGACGCGATCAACAAGGCCACCGCTGACGCGAAGAAAAATGGAACCACCGCAAACGGCATTGCTGTGGTGGTTCCTGTAAAGATGGATGCCAAACTGAAGGATGTACAGATTACCCTGAAAGCGGACACGCTGGATAAGCTGGTGTCCTCCAATGTCAAGCAGTTCACCATCGACACCGATCGTATGGCAGACTTTGACTTCACACTGGATACCCTCAAGGAGCTAAACCGCCAGACCGGCGGCGAACTGATTTTGAAGATCAAAAAAACGGTTGTTTCCTATCAGGAAGCCAAGAAAGCCATAGGAAGCCGTCCGGTCTATGACATCACACTTGAGTGTGTTAAGGACGGCAAGAAAACTGCTGTCAATCTAAATGGAGAGACCATCAGCGTTGCCATCCCTTATACTCCGGCGAAGAATGAGAAGACCGGAAATCTGTATGCAGTCTATGTGGACAAGACCGGAAAGGTGGAATGGCTGACCAAATCCAGCTATGACGCAGACCAGAAAGCCGTAATCTTTGAAGCGGCACATTTCAGTATCTATGGTGTGGGCTACAAGAACCCAGTTCCGAACTTCACCGACATCAATGGTCATTGGGCTAAGGAACATATCCTGTTTACGGTCAGCCGCGGGCTGTTCTCCGGCACAAGCAAAACCACCTTTAGTCCGAACACCACCCTGACACGGGGAATGTTTGTCACTGCCCTTGGGCGTCTGGCAGGAATCAACCCGGCAGATTACAAAAACGGGAAATTTACTGATGTGAAAACCGACGCCTACTACGCTCCCTATGTCAACTGGGCGGCAAGCAAGGGCATTGTGAATGGCACCGGTGCTACCACTTTCGCCCCGGATAACAAAATCACCCGTGAGCAGATGGCAGTGATTATGAAGAACTACGCCGATAAGATGGGCTATTCTATCCCGAAAACGCTGGAGGCTGTGACCTTTGCCGACAACGCGCAGATTTCCTTCTGGGCAAAGAATGCGGTCAAGACGATGCAGCAGGCAGGCGTTCTCTCCGGCAAGGCGAATAATCTGTTTGACCCGAAGGGCAACGCCACCCGCGCTGAAGCCGCCACCGTCCTACACCGGTTTGTGGAGGTCATCATCGACCCGCAGACCGCAAACGGCTGGCAGCAGAATGACAGCGGCGAATGGAGTTACTACAAGGACGGAGAGCCGGTCAAAGGCTGGCTCTCCGACGACCAGAAATGGTACTGGCTGGACAATAACGGCAAGATGTTCTCCGGCGGTTGGAAGCAGATCGACGGCAAGTGGTACTACTTCTATGCGGACGGCTCTATGGCGGTCAGCACCAAGGTGGACGGCTATGAAGTCGGCGCGGATGGTGCGAGAAAGTAACTTACTACAAATTCGGAAAGGACACGAAGCAGCATTGGAGTGTATTGAAGCAATAACAATAGATGCCGCAAGCGGTTTTCGGGACATATAACTTCTGCTGCTTTGTTCCATTCCCATAGCGGTGCAAGGGAGGCCGCTTATGGGTAGATACCCCTTTTGACCTTTCTCCACCGCTAACAGGTGGAGACCTCCAAAATAAAATATCCAGTCCAATCAGGGCGCAAGTGAACTTACCATCACTTGCGCCCTATTTTTGTACGCGCTGTTTCTACATAAAACCTAAAAAAGCTGGAAAAAAACACAAAAAATGCCACCGCAGGAGGACAAGAAAGGACAAGCCTCCTCCTGTCAGACATTTTTTCTATAATAACTTCCCATTCGACAGCGTTCCTGACGCCGGCGGCCCTGGATGCCGGTCGCCGCCCCGTTTCGATTCGTCCGCAAACCAACCCACGAATCGAAACGGAGGAACACCATGAGCAGTGAAAGAAAACAACGGTATCTTTACATACATAGTCACACCATCCTCCCGGCTTTGCCGCATACTTGCGCGGCGATGGATTCTCCGCTACGATGTTCATACAGGGATATTCCCTGTGGAGCCATCACGCCGCACGAGGTATGGAATCTGGATTGTCGGGAGGGAAAATAAAGATGACTACAAAAACATACAACGTCGGCATCTACTGCCGTTTAAGTAACGACGATGAACGCGACGGTGAATCCGTCAGTATTGAGAACCAGAAGCTGCTGCTTCAGAACTATGTGAGACAGCGGGGCTGGAATGAAATTGATACCTATATCGACGATGGCTATTCAGGTACGAATTTTGACCGTCCTGGGGTCAAGCGGCTGATTGAGGATGCCAAGGCCAAGCGGATCAATGTGATTCTGGTCAAGGACCTGTCCCGGAGACCATCCCACATTTTGTGTAAACCTCCAAGGTGGTGTATAATAGAAGCACCACAGTGGAGGTTTTATTATGGCAAGAAAGAAACGCACACCGGAAGAAAATGCCCGCA
>NZ_JBQHTM010000082.1:0-7636 GCF_052065695.1 Intestinimonas sp. HCP28S3_D6 | reverse complement strand
AATGCCCCGTAAGGCCGATTACCTCTTCATTGTAGCTTAGGTTTGAACCGCTGAACAGCATTACCAGCGCAACACCGTTCTTGGGGTCAAACATATTGTAGCAAGCAATGCTTGTGGCTACTGCCGCAGGATGGTCTCACGGCTCATGGCGTTCACCAGGGAGACCTCCATGCCGGAGAGCTGGATGTCGGCGGGCATCAGGTCAACGCCTTCCGGGTGGTGCAGGATACCCTCTCCGGGGCGCAGCGGCTCGTCCATCAGGATACGGCCCATCGCGTCGGACAGGGTAAAGGGCAGCTTGTCCGGCTGGGGGTGGCCCAGGCTGATGGTCAGGCTGCCTTGCGGGTCCCCGTCGATCAGCAGCACTTTCTTTCCGGCCTGCGCCAGCCCAATCCCCAGGTTCGCGCAGGTGGTTGTCTTGCCAACGCCGCCTTTCTGGTTGGCGATGGCGATGATTTGCGTGTTCAATGACTTCACCTCATTTCTAATTGGTGTTGTCATGTGCCTGCACAGCAGTCCTGGAAATGACAAAAGCCGCCACTTGAAACAAGTGACGGCTCCGCCTAAATCCAATATTCTACTGTGCTTGAAATCAAAAGGCTTTGAGTTCCTTTCTGCTATTCATTTGTCGTTAATGAAACACCCCCTACAATTCGACTTATTTCAGTATGATTTTTCGGTTTGGAAAAGGATGAAAAAACCAGACTGAAAACCTCAAAACCCTTGGTTTAACAGTGATAAGGAAGTAAATGACTTATCATCTGTTAGCTGACGGATTTCGGGTGCATACGAAACTCCCGTCTGGTTCCATCGTGGAAACCAGACGGGAGTTTTTGTGTGGTTACAAGATGTACAAGTTCAGGATACCTTGCGATGCAATGTATGATGTCCATCGCCTGTCGGTGATTTACAACAATTTTTGGCCTTTGGCTGCAACGCTACGCTCTGCACTGCACGCTGGTACTTCATTGTAAGAAGATTTCCTGCCGCTGGTTGATAGGTACAGGCAACGATGTCCACATTGTAATATTTTTCCACCGTTTGGATACGCTGATAAAGGTCGGGATAATTTTCCAACAACACTTTGGTCGTTTTGCCGTGATTGATGATTAAAACTTCCATATTCTCTTTCATAGTATTCCCTCCATGTTTAATTCGTTTTTCGTGCGAATAGAAGTATAGCACAACTCATTTTAACAAACAGACAACCGTATGTCGTATTGATATATGAGTATATCAAAGTGAAAATAGTAATGTTTTGTGGTATGTTGGCAGAAAATATCTTCACTTCCGTTTCTTTCTGTTCCGTCCACATTCATACCAAACCATAATGATCGCCAAACCGCACACCAGATGCCATAGCGTCATAATGACTGCCTGTCGTCTGTTTTTCACCTGCTGATAATTGACACCCAGTAAGAGCAGTAAAATAATCCCAGCCACTGCTATGCCAGGAAGTGCTTCCCACACAGAATCTGCATCAAACAGCAGTATCCAAATGAATGTATCTACTGTCCCTACAATCATACGACCTGGTGTAAACGCCGAGACACCGTAGTGTTCTTTCAGCCACCCATTGTAGCAAAAAATGAAAGCAAATACTGCAATAATCAAACACAGCCCTAACAAATCCCACATATAAAACCCTCCGTTCTGATTGCTTGGCATATTGTTTATGCAGATAGTATAACACACAGAAATCACACACATGGACATACAGTTTGTCATAGTGAAATTTCTTGTATCTTGTCGAGTAAAACGGTATAATAAAATAGAAAATTCTTACTGCGAGAAGTGAAAGGAGTTCATAGCATGGGCAAACTGAAAGAACTGTCTGCTTTTGAAAATCTGGTTGTAGCACACACAATTCAGGATTTTTACACACCCAACATCAAGGCAGAGGTTATTCTTGATATGCTCCTGACCCCGTATATTCCGGCGATCATCGAGGCTGCAACAGGACAGAAAGCAACGCTGATTACAAAAGAGATGTCCATCGGATACGCAAAAGGAAATGAAATACAAGAAGATAACAACCGTGGAAAAAAGGTAGACTATGTGGTAATGACGAAGGAAAATGTACTGTTTGTGGAACTGAAAACCACGCAGGGAAGCCTTGAATCAGCGCAAATTGAAACATATAGAAAGTGGATTGATAAAGATAACCCTAAAAAGGGCACCGACTTGTTGCATCTACTCTGTAGAATCCTAAAGATCAAATACATGCCAGAAAAGGAACATCCCTATACCATTTTGAAGAGCTATCTCAGTAAGAAGCTGACAAAAAACAGCATACACCGTAAAGCTGTCTGTACAGAGGTCGTTCGAGATAGACTTGTGGAAGACACGCACGCATATCAAAAGAAAAACTATATTCATGGAACTGAAAAATATCTCCACACCATTGCGTGTATCCTTCAGAACACAAATCCAGAGGACTGGGAAAAGGACATTAAAATCATCTACATTTCCCCGTCCGGTGCTAATACGGCAGATATTCAAGATATCACATTTAAATGGATTATCAAGAATATTGATTGCCCTGTGCTGAAGGATCTGAAGGAATCTGTTTGTTACAACCATATTCTTGTGCCACTCTTTTCACAAGATTCGCAGGGAGACACGGAATGACAAAAATCACTACCTATCACGCAGACCAGATTGGCGGGAACGTGGTTGTCATCGAAACAGCGCACAGCAGAATTGCCATTGATTTTGGAGAAAATCTGCCAGGCAGTGAGCATGAGCCGATTGAGATTGAAGGACTTTCCAGAGGAACGCCCTGTTTTGATGGAGTGTTCTTCACCCATTATCACGGCGACCATGTGGGCAGAATGCACCGCATTCTGCCCAATGTCCCGCTCTATCTGGGCAGTATCGCCAAGAAAATCCTGTTGAATATTCACCAAACCCTGGATCATCAGAATATGGCGGCACTTCTGCATGGAGAAACACTCCATGAACTACAGGATGGGGTCAGTGTGACTGTCACACACGACATTCGGGTCACACCATATCGTGTCGACCACTCCGCCTATGAGGCATTCATGTTCCTGATTGAAACCGACGACACAACCATTTTGCATACCGGAGATTTCCGTGGACACGGTCATTCCATGCAAAATAAAGCTGGAGATCCGCTTACTACCATTCGTAAGCGGATATGTCAGAATGGACAAAGAAAAATAGACACCCTTATCATCGAGGGTACTATGCTCAGTCGAATGAACGAACGCATTTTTACCGAACAAGAGCTTCAAAGCTGGGCTACCATATTTTTCAAAAAACGCCGTCACATTTTCCTGCTCTGCTCTTCCACAAATCTGGACACACTGGCCAGCTTTTATCATGCTGCAAAGGCAAACAGAATAAAAATGTTTGCTAACCACTATGTTGTTTCTCAGCTCAAGACCTTTTCGGAAACAGCGGGTGTGGAGGATGATTTTTACCGCTTTAGTACTGTGTGGCCCATTCAGTTTGGTAAAGAGCTGAATAAAAATGGATTTCGCGGAACACAAGAAGACTATATGCGGAAATTTGGTTTTCTTTGTATTATAAAAGAGCGGGAGGGATATGAAGTATGGTTGAAAAAGTTTCAGGATTGCAACCCGGTTCTGCTCTACTCTATGTGGGAGGGGTATCTTGACCCGAAACGCTCAGCATATAACCCCCAACTGGCTGCATTTTGCCACAAATACCACGCTGTTTGTAAGCACACCAGTGGTCACGCCACAGCAGAATTGATTGCTGATATTATCACAGAAGTCAATCCAACAAAGCAAATTATCCCCATTCACACTGAAAATGCAGAAATGTTAAAGAAATTGCCGATAAGCGAGGCGTTGAAGGCAAAAATTGTTCCTTCTATCCAGAACGGACACACTGGATATATGCTTTGATTTTTGAAACTTCCCCTGAGCGATTAAAAAACAGAAGATTATAACATATCCCGGCAGAGGTGTAGATTGCTCTGCCGGGATATGTTATAAATCCAAAATAATGTCATTATAGTTCCTGCATGGTACTCAACGAGAAGCAGTCCGGTCTGTCTGACAGATACCGTCCAGGTGGGTGCTCTTCCCCGCTGTCATACCCCAGCACCAAAAGATCCCGTTCATAGCGAATTTCAAAGTCCAGCTTGTTCAGCTCTGCAAAATCCCGCTGCATAGTGCGGTTGGACACTTTAGGGAAGGCACTTCGATACCAGAGGTCGCAATCCTCCTCTGGCATTTCCTGTAGTGCACGAAGCAAACGGTGCAATTTTTGAATCTGCCTTGCCTGTGCCTTGTTTTCCACACATACAGGCGCCTTCAATGTCTTATCCTCCATCACATAGGCTTTTCTAACTCGATCAAAGCGAACACTGACCGCACCTGCTTGACAAATCAGTGCAATGTCTCGCTGTATAGTCTTTTTACAGTGAGACAGGGGGGCAAACTCCTGCCAGGACACTTCTTCGCATTGAAGCAGTAAGTAATAGACAGAAAGAATCCGACTCACCTTTGAAATGCTACGTTTACTCATTTCTCTCAACCTCCTGGCAGATATGCTGTGTCCCGCTGATGATTTTTCTTTGTGCTGTCTCTATATCTATTTTTCGTGGATATTCCATGAACTGTCCGTGGGCTTGCAGTACCGCTTGACCATATCCAGTAAGGTTTTTGTAAAATCGCTGGCAAACAGCATCCCCACCACCTTTGAGTGCAAGGGCCAGGTCGTGTAAATCCATCCCTTCGCCCAATACCAGTGCATTACACACGACATCAAAACTGGCCTGCGGGAGTGTCAGAAAGGCATCAAACTCCAAAATCAGGGACTGTTCTCGTTTTTGAGGTTTTGCCATCCTGATATAAAATTGCTCTATTTCACTGTGATAGAATGGAAGGAAGTCCATACCAAACCACCCTTGCAGTTGTGCAATCAATTCCTTGGAAGAAATCCCCTCACAAAGTGCAGGCAGTCCACATACAATCAGAAGATTTTTCAAAAAGTCTTTTCCGTAATAATCACCTGAAATCAGGCTGGCATACAGTATACTTTCCAGGTGTTCTGTATGGGCTGTTGCGGTGTGCATTGCAGCACTCAGGAACGAGTCATCCACCACATCTGCAAACTCACTCATAGCCATCACCCCCTCTTTACGGACGAGTTGGTTGAGTGTCCATAACTGTTTGACGGTTTCCATACACTCCAGCTTCGCTTCCTGACTGCATAACAGCCGTGATGATAAATACCCTGCATCCAGTGTAATTTGCATAACCATAACGCTCCTTTTTTCACTAACGAATGTGTTTGACTGTATCGTAGCATATATACAATCAACAATAAAGACAACAGTATGTCGTTTTAATATTCATAAGCACCCCAGACTATTTGCATCGCAGAAGTCGTGCAAATTACCATGACAAACTATTGTCGTTATTCCAGATATTCGGATGCTATACTGACTATAGCCAACCATCAGTGAACCGTATGAGTAACGGAAAGGAGTTTTTTATGGATTACAACGATAAAATCAGAAACGAGGCTATGTGCCGATTGGAGCTTTTACACGGTCAGGGACTTGATCCAGCCGTTGTGGAAGGCTACAAAACCGGAAAACGATACTTTGCTCGCAAAGTGGCAGACAACGCAGTACTGCATTACGAAATCAGTCAGGAGGCAAAGGTAAGCCGTGCCGTTGAGAAAATCGAAGCGGAATACCACGCTCATGTCTACTACGCTGTCTGCAATGAAACAGTTTGGGGACTGCTTGTAACCATGTTGGCTGTAGATATGGACTATCCAGAGGAGTGGGAGGACGAAAGAGCACAAATGGGCGAACAGTGGGCTACCGGTTACGCCTATGATGTCAGCCACGATTTTTCCGAGGTCGGCAGTATGCCCTATCAGATTTTGGATCACGCTCTGATTCGCAAAGGGTAATCAAGGCGGGATGGCTTCATCCCACCTTTTGCTTTTATCGTGTAATGCGGAGTTCTGAGCTTGTCATAGGCTGCACTTTCAGAGGAGGTATTCTTTTTATGTGCTGCAATCATCAAATTTCTTTAGGGAACGAGCGGGCTGTTTCCCATGTTCCTCAATTTGACCAGCTGGCAGGATTTTCAAAACCATATGCCGCAATACTGTTTTCTCAAATCCAAGATGAAACACTGGCTTTGGCGTTAACAGGGGCAAGCTCAGCTGTAAAAGAACGCATTTTACAGCTGGTGACACCGGAGCGAGTACAGACACTCCAAGCGATGTGCAGCCAATTTTCCGGTTCTGCTAACACAAAGGATATAGAGATGGCACAAAGAACCATTTTGCAGCAGCGCAAACAGGTGCTTATAGAACGGGGATGGATTACGCCAGTATAGGATGGTATCATGTCCGGACATACGAAAGGAAGGTCTGATCAATGCAGATATTTATCTATGAAAAAAGTATGCGGGATCGGTATCGAGGCTGTCTCGTAGGAGGGGCTGCTGGGGATGCGCTTGGCTATACGGTGGAATTTCTGACGTTGGAGGAAATCCGGGCACGCTATGGCGCAGATGGTATTCGAGATTATGAATGTACAGATGGGATGGCATTGATTTCCGACGACACCCAAATGACACTGTTCACTGCCGAGGGTTTACTGCGTACATGCCAGCAGAGTGACCCTATTTTATCCTGCCCATCGTGTATTTCCGCCAGTTATCAGGACTGGTTGATTACCCAAACGAAACCATTTTCACCAAATAAGATTCACACATCCCAGCTTCTTTCTTTGCCGGAACTGTACCAAAGACGGGCACCGGGTAACACCTGCCTGGATGCCCTTGAATCCGGGCGGGTTGGTTCTATTACTAACGCCATCAATCAAAGCAAGGGTTGTGGCGGAGTGATGCGTGTGGCACCCATTGGTCTTTTCTTTGCCAAGCCTGATACAGCCGGAACACTGGCTGCAACTGTTGCCGCACAAACGCATGGTCATGTTCTGGGGTATCTTCCGGCGGGAATTTTAGCCTGGTGCATTTCGAGGCTATCTCATGGCGAAAAAACAGAGCTGGTCGAGACAATTCGTAGTGGACTGGTGTGGGCAAAAAAGAAATTTTCCTTTGCGCCACAAGAATATGCAGTGTTGGAGGAACTGGTAGAGCGGGCAATTTTGCTTGCAAACGAAAAAATTGACGATACAATCGCCATAGCTTCTTTGGGTGAGGGTTGGGTGGCAGAAGAAACGCTGGCCATTGCGGTCTACTGCGCCATCCGCTATCGGTACAACTTCGGAAAAGCACTCTGTGCAGCGGTCAACCACAACGGAGATAGCGATTCCACCGGTGCAGTGACAGGAAATTTGCTGGGAGCCTCCCTTGGACTGAAGCAGTTGCCCAATCAGTACCTGCAATCATTGGAGTTAAAAGAAACCATTCTGGAGTTTGCTGACCAACTCTATCGCAATACGCAGCTGGAGAAATCACCTGGTAAAAATAGTAACTTGTAAGTACACACCGATCCCATCAAGAAATCACAACCGTATTGTCGGAGACCATCCCATATTTTGTGTAAACCTCCAAGGTGGTGTATAATAGAAGCACCACAGTGGAGGTTTTATTATGGCAAGAAAGAAACGCACACCGGAAGAAAATGCCCGCAGGGAAAAGATCAG
>NZ_JBQHTM010000081.1:0-7763 GCF_052065695.1 Intestinimonas sp. HCP28S3_D6 | reverse complement strand
TGTTATTTTTGTAGAAAAGGCGGCAGCAGCTTGCGCCGCTCCCGCCTTAAAATATTTTTGCTCTATTTTGCACCACAATTTAGCGTTTACACAAAATTTGGGATTGACCCTTCACAAAATTTTCTTTGCTCTCGTTGTAGTCACCCTTATAATCGAAGATTAAAATACCAATGTCAGAGCTTTCTACGTTATTTACTCTTTCTCTATATAGCTGAGCAACCAATGATTGAGTAAATTGCGTTTTTCCGGTACCCATTGTTCCGATGATACCTGTGTTCGTATGGAATACTTCATCCGTATTTCCAGGATGCCAAAATAAGGGCATACCAGTATTTTGATCTTGCCCAAAGAGAACACTAATTTCCCGATCATCGTCCGCTTTCTCTTTGAGAGGCTCTGGAGTAACCAAGGTCAAGTTTTCTGAACATTCAACAGATCCTTTATCGGTTTCTTTCTCTTGAGGTTCTGTTTTGTCTTCCTGGCTTTCATCTTGAATCTCTCTCATTGCTTCCTTATGAGCTTCTTTTTGCTGCTCATATTCTTTTACTGCTTCAGCGTGATCCGATGTATAAAACCTCGAAAGCTTCGGAGGAAGAAATTTAGACAATTCTATATCACAAGCAACTTCAGCAACAGTTTTTACCAAGTACTCGTAGCCCTCATGCTCAGGCAGTTGAAGAATGGCAATATTATTTTCAGAATCGATTACACCGGAAATAAGGCTTTCACTTTGCTTAAAGGAAATAATGGTCCCAATACCGATGTATTCATTTACTGCCTCGGAAATTTCATAGTTTTCATTTAACAAATCTTCCCGGCATTCATCAAGGACAAGCTGCCATGTTTCCTCCGGATAAATATCATACAGCTTCATCTTTTCACAACTCAGAATTGCAAGCTGCATAACAAAGTTTCTAACAACTTTCCGTTCAATAGTATTTCGTTCTTCTCCATCCGGCCACAACGCATGAAGCAGACCATTATGGGTATTGATTATCTGACCTTTGGCCTTCTCGATAACCCCTGCATCATTCAGCCCGATTTTAACTTCGATAGGATGAAGGTGCACATAAATTCCCTGCTCCGATTTTTCAATACCAATCAACAGCAAATCGTCACAGGTAGCACCGTGATCAAAAGACAGATTTTTAGCTGAAAGCAACCCATTATTTTGAGAAAGGCCTGTATTTCCAGATACTCTAAGTAACTCTTCGAGGGACACTGGTACCCAAACAATATTATCGTGGGTATAGTACGCCATTGCAAATTTAACAGCAGAAATGATGCTCATTTTCTCTCTGCTGAACGTACTGTCAAGCGCTTTCTTCGAAGAGATCAGTCGAAGCAGCCAACGGCCATTGACCGCATTGAAGAAATCAATAATACGTTTTGCTGCGGTTGAATCGGCTTTGACATTTTTCTTTGCCAGCTCTTGGGTAATGATGCGCTCATATTGCTCGGCTTTGCGTGTTACTGTAATAGCATTATAGCCACTTGCAGAGGAATTCTGGTCGCCATAATGGATGATCAGCAAATCTTTGGATTGCTCATCCTGATAGAAAAAGCTTAGATCTACTTTAGGGTCAACAAACACCACCCAATTGGCGGCAGAATAAACCTTGTTAAGCTGAAGGCTGGATTTTTTATGTACTTCAGTTGTGATGCAATGATCCGGAGTATAGGTGCTACTTGAATAGGCAACACGGTAAATTGAATTCAGTAGTGCAGCAAAATCATTTAGTGGAGTCTTTGGAGCATATTTGGTTCCAAACCCAGTTTTGTACCAACCCTCATCTAAGACCGACGGCACACCGGAGATAATTCCATTCAACGACGTACCCGTTGTCAGCCGGGAAATCTGGCTATCTCCACATTTATCGCTGGATAACATTTCATAAAATGCAATGTGGGAATATCGATACGTATCATCTGTTTCCTTATGAATATAGTATTGTATTTTGCTGACGAGCATAGCTGACAAGTCGGAGTTGTACTCATATTTTCCATCGATATCGCAGAGATATTCTTTTGTACGCTTCAAATTTGACAAAACAGAGAAGTCATTATAGTGTGATATAGCGTCCCTGTCGCTGTAAATATTGACTTCAAAATTCAGAATCTCATCAGGTATACAGTTATCAGCAATTTGTCGCTTGAAATATCGAATTATGCCTAAAAAGATTTCTCTGCAATCGCCCAAATTATGTAGGCTCAAAATCATACGGTGATCGCCGATATCTTTGAACAGAAATCTAAAATGGGCATAATACTCCTCAATTTTTTCCGCAACTAACTTAGGCACAAAATCCCGAATTTCATTATATCGGTCCCCATCAATAGCGGTATAATATTTCCACTCCGGCGACTCATCCTGCTCAACAATTTCATAAATTGTCTGCTGATCATCCTTGATATAAGGAAGAAGATTCGCAGATGTCAGACGATTGACAATATCATCACGCACACTACCAAGCCCCAGTTCCTGACGGATCTGAAGCTGATACATAACATTCAAAGGATGAACAGGCGAAAACGCAATAGAGTTTCGGGATGGATCATACACCATTCCTAATTTGAGCGTATTATTGTGCTCTGGACTTAGAATGTCACCTTCTTTGACCCGACTCAAAAATTTCTGATAGGTTATAACATAATCTTCAGCCGCTTTACATAAATCTTCGTCATAATAAGCCAGACTAGGTAACTGTCTGCGATTTTTAAAAATGGAAAGAAAATTTATATATGCATCTCTTACATCCTCAGGAATTTCAATTTCCTGTGAATTGTATTCGCCATTAAGATTTTTGACTACGTATAGCGCTTGTTTTTCAACAATAAAGGATTCACATTTTAGATTTTCTTCAAAACCACCAACTGCATAATAGGGGGTGGTACCCATAATGATTTTTCCGCTCCTGTATTCAAACCCACGTTGCCGCTCATTTTTTTGCTTAAATGCTTTTACACCAGTCAATTTGGACGGCTTTACCGTATCATCAGAAATGCCCAAAGGGATCTGTATAGATCCGCAGGAAAGATTAAAAAGAACTTTGCCATTATCCGGAGAAACACTATTTTCATCTAATACCAATGTCAATGTTGTATCAAAATTACACGAATAAATCTCTTGTTCTGCTACAACTGCACTGATCTGATTTGATGCCCCTGGATTGATGACTAGGCACTCTTTAATACCCTCTGCAATAATGCGGCGTTTTTTACCACTACCTTCGATTTTATAGCATGTCTGAAGATTTTCCAAATAAGAAGGATTTAGGTCTAAAATACAGATTTTGAGATGGAATACTGCCGTATCACTGCTGGGATCACGTATATCCACATTAGTAAATACGCAACCATCTGCTTGAATTTGTAACCGTAATTCTTTAGACTCCCCTAAATTTGTCGCTATATTGGAGTCTTTTATCATAATTAAGTCTTTACGAACAGCTATATTGAAAGGGACAGCAATCGTGACCGTTTCCTTCTTTTCAGGATTATAAATCAGGATATGTTTCTCACGTTGCTTTGCTTTCGTGGTACCACCATCTCGAATAAAAAGTTTCTGATCTTGCTGAAATTCATACTCTATCGGGCTACCACAATAAGCAACAATGGAATCATTATCGATTATAAGAGGTGTATTCTGCTTTTTTTCCTTTTTAGCCTTTGAACGCATTACATCTGCGTAGGTAAGATTCTCAAACCAGTTGATTCCTTGACGCTTTTTATTTTCCAACTCACTGATAAAGCTACTGTCAAAACTACTATCAAGTCCATCACGTAAATTGCCAAATTTGAAAATCTTATCGATCATTTCAAAATCGCGGTGATTTTCATCGATCTGTTGTTCCTGCTTTTTGGGATCAGATTTCAAAGCTAGTCCATTTGCATCCGGAAGCAAACGGAAATCAATCCAACTCTCCTCGCTTACTCTTCCAGTGCACACAGATGTTAACAGGCCTTTATATTCAAACAGTGACTTTCGATCCGCAAAACGATCAGACTTTTTTCGCTTTAATTCGTGCATCAGCAATACATGGTCGGCTGCAGACAGTTGAGCCTCTTCTATGTTTTGTTCGATGGTCTTGAGCAACTCATCCGCACAGAAAGGCATTCCTTTTGCTGAAAGATCACGAGTAGCACTAGAAATTGTGTCTATTGGTGCACAGGTAATCATCAAAATGGGATTTTTGTTAATAGACAAAGGAATATTTCGCAGCGTAGCAAAGAAGTCATCTGTCATTCCATTGACCTGCGCAGCAATAATAATCTCCTTATTTGTAAGTTTTACAGTAAATGTATGATATTTTTCTTGATAAGAAAATTTGCCCTGAATATCCTTTTTAAGCGTAATATCATATAATGCATCATTTACCTGTTCTACCAACTCCCCATTATCAAGCTTGAAGCAAAACCGGTCACCGTCATGTAAATTATCGCATTCCTGCTCAAAATAGCTGATAATGCGTGTTGCTATGTAATTAAAGAATTCTTCGTACATATTGCGCATCCCCACTATCGCTCTTCTTTTCTATCAAATTCAGCTTGGTATAAAACTGGACAACTTCGTCTTTAGATGGTTGATCCAGAAAAACGCCTCTTAACTCAAACTGGCGAAACACTTCATTCAAACTCAATTTTTCTTCATCATGAATAGCAAGTTTCGTCAGGAAGATTAAAAATTCTTCCGTGATATTCAGCATCAATCCACTGGCACCTCGTGATTTCAGAAATCGATCGTGGCAAAATGTTTCAAAATGCTTTACATAGCCATCACTGACTCTACCACGTCCTGTATTTCTAAATTGAGTTCGAACACTTTCGTATAAATAGTTAACTTCAGAAAAAACAGTTCCTAATTGCTCATTTTTCTGAAGATCATTTAACTCACTGCAGTCCGAAATAGCATTTCGATACAAGTCGCAGACACTGCGAATCTGAGCCGCCACCTCTTCTTCCATACCTGTTTTCTGAACATAGTCTCTTAATGCGATATAATCGAACTGCTCACCTGTCGGATTCTGATTTAGAATCTCCAAAGTAACTGCATGATAAAACTGCTGCTTGATTGCGGGCAGAAGCTGCTGCCAACCCGATCTATAGCATTCTCTTGCTTTGTTTGTCCGTTCCCAATCCAGACTAAAATAAAGCGGAACTATTTCGTACCTATCACCATGTTCAAATCTTGATAATGCCAAACAAGTTTGACTTGTATAGAAAAAATGATAAAACTCCAGCAAATCCACAAGGTATTCTTTCGTCCTTGCTGTATTTTTAAGGATAAATTTCAGATCTTTCATAAAAATCTTTTGAGGAGCAAGATGTACAATATAGTAAGGGTCAATTGGAGCTGGCGGCTCAATTTTTGCTTGAAGAGCTTCAAATACAGCTTTTTCCAAAACATTGACTTCCTTGATAGCGTGCTCTGCTGCTTGATTTACAACGTTGCTTAGGTTTTCATTATCGGCCAATACACTATAAAGATACTGCGCCGTCTTCAGAGCAGTCTGATCATCGCAGGGAATATAGCACATAGCCGTAATGCTTTTGGGTCTAAGAGAATGCTTCTCGTCATCATCCCAATAGATGCTCCGAGCTATCTGTAATAATTGTTCTTTTTCGTAGGCTCCAATATCATCCATTGAATCTGCGAGTTTGCTTAAAGTTGCCTCCATAGATTCCGGTACTTTGTTCTGATTACAAGCAAGGCGAAGCCATTCGCCAATTACAGCAGAAAACGATGTAATAATAGTAGCCGTGTTATTAGCTGTAAATGGGAATAGTTTAATGTGTTGTGCAGACTTGTGTGTAAAATTTGTGCCGTTTTCACCCATAAGAAATGTCTTTTTCATCATTTCTGGATCTAATATAAACACAGAATTACACCTCCTTAAAACTATACCCAAAGTCGCTTTCTTCAAGCAGGAATTTCATATTGCTTGTTTTTCTCTTTGAGACGATATAAACTCTCGATTTCTTTGTGCCAAATTCAGACAATGCCATAATTCCACTGGAAAAGTCAGCGTGTACATTCCGATCTTGAGATGTAGGACAGTAACCATCCTTCATTGCCATAATCACTCTATAGAGGCTATAGTCAATCGAAAAAGAAACCTGCTCAGTTTTAGTTTCATTGCTAAAACGTACTATAATCACAGGTGCAAATTGCAATACTTCATCGTCGCCGCTTCCTTGGGCCACATCATACCTAATATTTAGCTGCTCTAAAATGCTGTAATCATCGCTGGAATCATCTATGCAAATCAAATCGGTTCCATAAGTACCATTCCACGAATAGATACTATGCTTAACAGAGCTATAAAGATTTTTCAAATGCTTAATATTTCCAGCATAAGCATGGTATAAGTCTTGGACAAAAGACAGATATAGTCGATCAGCTTTTAGCTCTTGACTGTCTGTCAACTTTTTATAATTCCGCAGAAATTTATAAACATATTTTTTGAGGGGATCTCTGCCGTTATCAATAGCTGAAAGACCAATACTATGCAAAATATCTGAATACTCTGAACCGTTCAGCTCCGACAAAACGATAGGGGTAATATCGTCTGCGGCGTAAAAATCAAGTACATCACAATCACGTTTTTCGATATTATCACTGGTTGCTGCATTTTCTGTCATGCAGTCAATTAAACTTGACGTTCCTCTATTTTCAAAGATCAACATTGGCGTCGTGTAAGAAATGTATGTTTCTAAAAACTTGGCAGGGTTGCTAAGAAGATTCCAAAGTTTTTTCTCATCAAAATCTGGGGAAACCACTGCATCAAAAATAAAGTTCAAAATATCTCTTGAAGTAATAACAAGCTTATCTTTAATGCACACTTCAATGATGCGCTGAATCAAAAGCTTTCTCACGTCTTCTTTCATCAGGAACTCAAAGTTGTGTCGAACTGGGCACTGCGTGTGATGAGGGCAAGTTGATCCCTGATTTATATATGTGTTGTAAAAAGGATTGCACGTGTTATTGCCAAAAACTTTTTCAAATAATTCGGTCAAATAATCAGATCTCGCACCATCAGCTGTCAATGTATACAGTTGATAATTTGAAAAGTCAATATGGTGGAAAACCTCATCCTTATTGAACGGTAACGGCTGGGCAACACTAAAAATATTGTTGTTTAAAACATATTGTTTCAGTTTGCCGAAATATTTACCCTGTTCAGAATCAATAAAATTATTCAGCATACCGAGATTGATCGCAAGCACTACCTTTTCACGACCACCATCGTTCAAACGATCATCACGAAATGCTGCGATTCTCTCAGCTAAAGTTTCAATAGCCGTCTGGTTTGGTGCATCGCTTTCTGTTGCATCGTTGATAATTGTGTACGAATCCAGAATTTGATCCTGATCGCTATATTTAAGATAGGACAGAAGATGAGATTTTCCATCTCCTGCACTGCCACACACCAAAACGAGCTGTTTATGATTAACTTCTGCAATTTTCAGCAGCAGTTGTTTAAAATCAATTTCAGTATGACGGGTAATATGCATATATTTTTTTAGCGGATCAAAGTGGTCAAGATTTTGCACCGCTTCGGCTGAAAGTTTGCTAAGTCTTCTCAATTCAGAGATAAATTCACAACTCATATTTGCCCCCTGCCTCCCCAAAGAAACAGTTTTTTAATTAGGGCAACACCGCACAGAAAACTGTGTGCAGAAAATGTCACTGCGTGGTAAAATAAAGACATGAATAAACAAATAAGTCTGTCGGGCCTGAGCGATGAACTGGCGCAGGTGCG
>NZ_JBQHTM010000080.1:0-7798 GCF_052065695.1 Intestinimonas sp. HCP28S3_D6 | reverse complement strand
GCAGATAAATAATGGCTATTTTGCACTGAAATCACCTTAACCAAGCGCAAATGGCGGCTAATACATTGAGTAGAAACAGGATAAAGGCTTTTATTCAGAGGTTCCTTAGAATTCCATGGGCCGGTGGTGACACACGCTCGGCGAGGCCAAGCGCTGCCGCTGATTTTTAATTTTGGAGGTGCGAGCAATGCCGTACAGTTGTACCAGACCGGAGTGGAGCGAACCGAGCAACGACTATTGTCCCTGTGATGATCCAACCTATGAAGAAGCTCTGGAGGCCGGAGAGGACCCATGCGAGGAGTGCACATGGTGGAAGGAGGGATAGCCATGCTGGAACGGTTCACGGTCCTGGCCCTGCTGGCGTCCATGGCCACGCTCTGGATCTGCTTTGCCCTGATGCGGGTCCAATGGAAGCAGGAGCAAAAAGGCATGGAGGCCTATAAGGACTGGCTCATGAAAAGGTCAGAGAGGCCGAGAAGAAGGCAAAGAGCAGTGTGGAACAGCGCTGCCAGCACTGTGTGGAGGGGCCGGAGTGCCCCGGCTACAACACCGGTGTTGTCTATCCCTGTCAATACTATGAGGAGCGTGAGGAGCATGGCAGCCAAAAACAACATCCGCAGCATCCGCTTTTCGGACGAGCTGGCGGAGCTGATCGACCGGCAGGTGGGCAAGACCTTCACCGAGAAATTTGAGAACCTGGTCACCCGCTGCGTCTGGGAACTGCCCCGGAAAGAGGCCGAGCTGGAGGAGATCCAAAAGCAGATCCAACAAGAGCGGCGGCGGCTCCGGGAACTGGAGCAGAAGCGGACAGACCTCCAGCGCGCTATGTCCGGGCTGGATCGGGCGCTCAATCAATGCCTGTACTCCGCCGGGGAGACCATCCGACAATTAGAGAAACTGTAACACAATATCACATCCAGGATGCCGCGCCGACGTCACCGGATGTGTGACACATACCGCCCATGGCCTATCTCTCCGGCCATGGGCGGACTTGTTTCAGGTCAGAACTTTACGCGCGGAAAGGGTGCGGGGCTATGACGAAAAAACAGCACTATATGACCAGATCGGAGCGGGACAAGCTGGAAGCATGGCTCCGGTGCAAAAAGCCGGTGGCCTGGATCGCCCGGGAGCTGGGCTTTGCCCGGCAAACCATCTACAACGAGATGAAGCGGGGCGCTTATGAGCATGACTGTTATCATTACACCGAGATCCGATACTCCGCCGACAAGGCCCAGCAGATCCACGACTACATGCAAACCGGGAAAGGCCGTCCCCTGAAGATCGGGACGGACCGAGCCTATGCCGATTTCCTGGAGGACAAGATCGTAAAGAACCGTTTTTCCCCGGCGGCGGCTCTGGCAGCGGCCAGAGCGGAAGGGCACCGGACCAGGGTCTGTGTATCGACCCTGTATAGCTACATAGACAAGGGCGTCTTTCTTCATTTGACCAACCAGCACCTCTGGGAGAAGGGAAGGAAGAAAAAGCGAGACTATGAGCCGGTGCGCAGGATCGCCCATCCCAGGCTGCCCAACATTGAGGACCGTCCCAAAGAGATCAGCCAGCGCCTGGAGGCGGGACACTGGGAGATGGATCTGGTGGTGGGCCGCTCCGGGAGCCGGGCGGTGCTGCTGACCCTGACCGAGCGCCAAAGCCGCCGGGAGCTGATCTTCAAGCTGCCCAACCGCCAAGCGGCTACAGTACGCAAAATCTTCGACGGCCTGGAGCACAAACTGGGTAAGAACAAATTCCGGAAAACCTTCCTCAGCATCACCACGGACAATGGATCTGAATTTCTGGAATATGAGAAGCTGCGCCGGTCCATCTATGGTGGGGTCCGCTTTGATCTCTACTACTGCCACTCCTACGCGGCCTGGGAGAAGGGCAGCAACGAGAACCACAACCGCATGATCCGGCGGTTTTTCCCCAAAGGAACAGACTTCGACAAGGTAACAAAAAAGCGGATCACCGAGCTTCAGGACTGGATGAACGGTTATCCGCGAAAGATATTGGATTGGAAGACCCCGGAGGAATGGACGGCGTAACACAATTCATCTTCAGCTGCCAGCGACCAGGGAGCGAAATTGTGTGACAGGGGCCCCGCCGCGGCTGAAGCCTCGGCGGCGGGGCCCCCTGCTTACTTCTTCTGTTTGCGAGATCTCAACCAGCGCCGGGACGGTTTGGCCACACCGTCCATGTTGGCCTGCTGGGTGTTCTGCTGCAATTTAAGGATCTCCTCCTCACTCATCATGTCCCCCGCCTTCATGGACTTCTTCAGATTGCCCACGCAGGCCAGGGTGTTATATGCCTCGTAGTCCTGGTTGCGGACAAACCAGCAGCCCCGGGCAATGGGGCGGAGCAGCTGCGTGTTGGTGGCGTTCTCCAGCTCCCAGGCGTCGAATACCTTGAGCCGCTGGAAGCGCCAAAGCTTATCACACTCCACCACATGGCTGGTCACCTGCCGCAGCAGGGCGTCCACATGGCCGAAGCGCTGGGCAGTGTAGTAGAGGGATATGTAGTAATGGCGACAGGTGAGGATGGTATTGAGGAACAGCGGATCAATGTTGGTCTTGAAATTCCGGGAATTCATCTGGACGCTGAACTCGTCCCCAAGCACGAGAGTAACGGTAAGGGTGTCATGCTCATCGTCATAGTCCTGGTTGTGCTCGGCAGCAAGGACCACCTGTTCCAGGCTGACGAAGTCCTCGTAGGGGATGGAGAGGGAGACATTGGAGATCACCTTCACCCGCTGGGTGACGATCCTCTTCCGCCGGGGACACCAGACCGGCTTCCCGTTGTAGCCATGATAGGCGGACACCACACGGTGGACTACGGAGAGGGTCTTTCCCTTGCCGAACAGGCCGGTATAGGCCACCAGCTCGCCGGTACCATAGTGGTTGTACTCCTTACGCCGGATGTAGTAGTAGAGATCCCGGCTGCCGTTGACCACCAGCAGCACAGGATGGAACACAGCGCAGCGAATGGTGGGACAGAGAATCAGGACGAAGGCGAATACCGCCAGAAGAACGATGATCATATGCCCTCCTTACCAGCGGCGGAAGTTGAGCAGCACCTCGGCCAGTTTGCCGATGACGCCGAAGACGCCGGACACCAGGGCCACCCCCACCACGACGGTGAGCAGGTAGGGGATCAGCTCGGCCAAATTGGAGGGCGGGACCATGTCCACCCCGATGATACCAAAAAACTCCGCTACCAAAGCAGCCATGAGAACCCTCCTTTGATCATCTTCACACACCAGGACACGATCACCAGCACCAGCAGCAGGAGCAGCAGCCCCTCGGTGACGGTGTACTCCTCAAAGGGCGTCTCCAGGGCGGGATGTACCACGGCAGACTCGATGCCGGCCAGATACTCCAGCACCTGATCCATACCGACGATCTCCGTAGGGCCGGACTCGACAACTTCGGAGACCAGCAGCTCCATTCCGTCTTCAATCACCGAAAAACACCTCCCACAACAGGCGGCAAATCAGACTTGCCACCACAGAGAAAATAAAGACTTGCCAAAGCGAAAAGGTATGCCCATAGAGGGTAAACTCGATCTGAAATAGTCGGAGCACGACGGAAAACAGCGCGGCTATATCTGACATGTTCTCACCGCCTCAATGCCTTGATGATCCCGATGAAGACCACCACCGCGATACCAAAGGTGAGCAGCAGCATAATGTCCTCCGGGATATAGACAAAAACAGCAGTCAGGAAACCGAGGAAGCCGGTGAACAAGGCGGGGATCTCTGCAAACATGCTGAGCACCAATCCCACGACAGCAGTCAACTTCTCAGAAATCATAGTGGCCAGAGAGGTGAGAGCGTCCAGAACAGCACCGATCACCGCCTCGAAAAGCCCTAAGATCCCACCGAAAACAGTGCCAAGGAGATCCCCCAGCTTGTCCCAGATGGTTTCACCATCTTCACCGCCACCAGGCGGTCCTGTACCCTCCATATCTTTGTACTGCTCTTTACAGACATCACACTGATAGATGGTGTAGCCCTGCTGTAGGAGGTTGCCCTCCTGGTCGTATTCCGTGGGCACGGTCTGGAACACGGTCCAGGTGTGGCCCTTGGCCGGGATAGCCTCGGTATAGGTGTGACCGCAGAGGGAACAGGTATAGGTGGTCTGGCCGGGGACAGTGCAGGTGGCCTCCCGGTCCACGGTGGAGGTGTACTTATGCTGACAGGTTTCAGGTCCGGGCGTGGGGGTGGGCTGCACGCCCGGATCTTCACCGGTGCTCTCCACGATGTAGTAGACATTATAGACCGTGTCGCCCTCCTGGATGGTGACGTTCTCGTCTCCGTAGGTCACGGTGACGGTGTCTCCGCCCTCCAGGGTGAGTTCATAGCTGCGGTCCGAGTAGTCATAAGTCCAATCGGTGATGGTAGAGGTGGTGCCGGTGCTGGGGTTTGTATAGGTGTTGTTGGTCTCGTTGACAATGGTGGTGGTGTCCACCTTCGTGATCTGGCCGTTGTCTCCAATGATGCCATAGTCGCCGGTGATGGAGGTGGGGCGAGAGTTGATGGTGTAGTTATTTATTACTACAGAGGAATCAAAAGGTCTTATTTCATAAATAACAGGATAATAAGTTACATGTGCATAGATAGGCTTATTTATATGTGATTGAGCAGAAGAATTGTATGCACACAAAGAAAAACCTGGTAAATCTTCACCAGAATAAAATGAACCAGAATCAACAGAAAATTCCATCGAACCACTAAGTTCAGTACCATTGTCATTAACTGAGGACCAAATCACATGAGGTTTCGAAAAAACAATGTAAATACCTGATACAGGTGCAACAGACGATACAGATAGTCGATTATAACAGTCATCTTTAGATGGAGGAGTAAAAATAAGATCAATATAAGAATATGATCCAGAAACTAATGAGTAAGTATAATATCCAGAAGTAAAAGGAAAAGAAGATAACTGGATAAAATCATGACTTTGATATGGCCTCACTTTTGTCAAATCTGGATAATCAAAAGGGTTATATAGTAGGTTACCAGACGCAGTCACACCGGTAGCCGGCAGCTCCGCCACCTGGGTTTCATAGGCGGATTCGAGATCCCCACCATAAACCTTGAAACGGTCCCCACAATAAGTGCAGGTACCAAACGAAAAATAGCCGGTCGAATCCTCATACACTTTATCATCAGAGATAGCACTTGTGTGGTGCAAACCGTCCAAGCTGCTGGAACAAACACCACCGGCCAATCCACCAGCGATCCCCTGCACGGCATCACCCAGCACAGGGATAGAAGATGTTCCATGGACCATACCCAATAGAAGCTGGTCCCAATAAGACGTGCTGCCAGTATAAGATCCACTTGCTTGGGCTGGAGAAACCGACAAAAACAGGATTGCAAAAACACATAAAAATGGTATAATTTTCTTGAAAACGGACATATCAACACCCCCAGGAGGTGAACTATGAATAGCTACATAGATTCTCAAATTCTCAATATGATTGCCATGATACGAGTTTTTGAACAATCCTGCCAAAGCGCAGCAACCAAAGATGATGGAAAAATCAGCCGTGACGAAGAGAAACAGCTGAAAAAAATCAAAATTGCATCCCAAAAATTTATCAAAGAGCTGGAGAATATCCGGTAAAGATAAAGAGGAGGAACAACGATGAAACTAATCATCGGAGGAGAAGACATCTGGAACTACCTAGAACGGATGACTTATGACGGAGTAATTGGACTATTCTATGATAATACCTGGATGGGACTACTAGCCCATATTATCGTATTTGCTTTACTTGTTTTCGCATTTATCGGGATATTAGCAACTTTGAAATTCCTGTTCTTCAGAAAGAAAAAAATGTCACCCCATGAGAAATGGCTGAAAACAGGAAAAATGTAAAGTCATCCCCAAAAACGGGACTTGTATGATCACAAAGACAAGCGTTAAAGGAGGCGAGGCCGGAGTCGCTGCATAGACTCGACCGGCCCAATACGGTCATGATCGGGGCTATATGCCCATTACTCCCCAGAGGAGACCAAACTACAAAAAATCCAAGGGGAAGACATGACCAAAAAAGAATACAGTTTATTTGTCTTCATCCCCCCTGTGAAGAAAGGGGGGATAGACATGAAGACCATTCAGACTTTGATGGAATTTTTGACGGAACTCATCAAAGTCCTGACCGATCCCAGCGTGCGCTGGTTGATCGTGCCTATCGTACTAGGCATTATCGCCGGGAAGCTGTCCCGGTAATTGAGAGAAGAGCGGTACCCGTTCCAGCGGGTGCCGTTCTTTTTGTTTGCTTGCCTTTGTGATCATACAAATCCCGCCCATTAGATCAGCGGCCAAGACCCCGCTGCCGGATCAGGGCAGCCAGCAGGCCCAGCACCACCAGCAGAAGCAGGACCGTGGCGAACAGGGCCAGGACTGGAACAGAGAAGGCAGCGGACAACACGCCGCTGAACAGGCCTGTCACATCCGCCAGCCAGGACACCAGGGAAGCGTCCGCGATTTGATACCATGTCATATCCATACTCCTGTCACACAGCACGCCGGGCAGCCGGGCGCGGATCCGGCGCGCTGCCATGTTTGTTTGTGTTACAAAGCAGGAGGGGCGCGACACAGACCGCGCCCCCCGGCCCAGCTCAACGCTTGGCGGCGTTTTTAATCATACGGAAGACAGAAACGCCGACCGAGATCAGACTTACGGCCAGAAACAGCGTCAGCAATGCGTTGCTGGTCATCAGGGTCCAGACCTGGCTGACCAGCTCAACCAGGGTGTCCATGCTGCCCATCACAGCTTCAAAACCAGTGGTCGCAGGCTCCGTTACAATACCTCCTTTTTAAGTTAAAGTGGTTGGAATGGCTTGCGCCTGGGTGCGGGAGCAGGATTCGAACCTACGGCTCCGGATAACGAGACCGGTATGCTACCGCTGCACCATCCCGCGCTATCAATGCTGGAAAGCCTTTTGTATCATCAGTTGTCTACATGCGGATGACTATTTAATAGGGCGACGTTTAACGCCCAGACATACCTTTGTGGCTTTTTTATGTGACTTAAACCAGCAAATTTATATCAAAATTCAGGATCATCCTCCACGGTAAAGAACGCCTGCACCTTTTCGGCAAAGGCCTCCTTCCGGGCCTGATGCTCCTTTACGATCAGCTCATACTTTGGATTGGGCTTACAGTTGCGCATGCGGACCAGGTCCAGGAAGTCCTCAACGGTGTAACACTGAAGCATGGCGTCAACAGCGTTTCCGGCCATGTCAAAGACATAGTGGCGGCACTTCTCCAGATTGTAGGCCCCGCCGGGCACGGTGAAGATCTTGATGCGGCTCACATCACCGATCAGAGCATACCAATAGTCCGCTGTCTGCCAGCGGCTCTTGTTGGTGTCGGTCTCATCCGGCTCCACAAAGCGAAGATAATTGAGCAGCACACCGGCAAAGGCTTCCCCGATGTCCATGGGGATCCGGCTGAACTCTTCCGCCCGGCCATCCCTGAGTTGCAGCTCCACGCGCACCCAATGACGGCCATCTTCATACCCGCGCTCGGCAGCTTTGTCGTAAATGCGCACCAGGACCTTACTCTGGGGACTACCGATCTGGACGCTGGTGCCCTTGCAGCTGCGTACCACTTCCCAGTATTTCATACGGGAAATGAACAACTGCGCCTGGGTATCGTCCGCCACACGTTGCATGTCTAGGGAACCTCTGAATAAAAGCCTTTATCCTGTTTCTACTCAATGTATTAGCCGCCATTTGCGCTTGGTTAAGGTGATTTCAGTGCAAAATAGCCATTATTTATCTGCT
>NZ_JBQHTM010000079.1:0-8021 GCF_052065695.1 Intestinimonas sp. HCP28S3_D6 | reverse complement strand
GCTTATGAGAAAGAGCCGCCTGTCTCTGGCGGAGGCGAGAGAGAAGTACCCGGATTGGTATGAGCGGCGGATTGTGAAGAAGGAGCGACGGGGACGCTGGACGGTCAAGCGTGATCTTTACGACTGGTGGCTGCACAGGATCGGGGACGAGATCCGGGTGGGACATCGGTTCTATGGCATTATGACGCTGGCAATCTATGCCAAAAAGTGCGGGATTGATGAGGATGAGTTGCGCCGGGACGCTTTTGATCTGCTAAAGCCCTATGATGATATGAGTGTAGAGGATATAAACCGCTTCACAAAAGATGATGTGGTGTGCGCTCTGGAAATGTTCAATGAGGACTATGTGACATTTCCAAGGGACGATATAGGGAAACTCTCTGGCCTAACTATGCCCATAAATAAGCGGAATTGGCGTAAGCAGGCAGATCATTTAGAAATTGCCAGGGCAATTCGGGATATCGGTGTTCGACAGAAAGGAAAGAAGGATTGGCGGGAAGGAAACGGACGGCCTATTGGTAGCGGCACGGCCAAGGGCCGAGTATGCGAGTGGCGCCAGCAGCATCCGGAGGGCTGCAAAGCCGATTGTCACCGGGACACGGGACTTGACCCGAAGACAATTCGCAAGTGGTGGGATATGAAATAAGTAGTGCTTGCTTTAATTGGTTCGATATGGTACAATATGTAGTACAAGATATGGTGCATAATATGGAATGGAGGTGTGTACTATGATCGCAATTAACTTTTCGACTGCCCGTGGTCGCTTGAAGGATTTCTGCGACAGAGTGACGGACAGGGGAGAAACGGTAATTGTAACCAGAAAAGCCGAAAAAAATGTGGTGATCATCAGCGAGGAACGGTTTAATGAGCTGGAGAAGGCAGAGCGGAATGCTGCCTATCTTGGAAAGCTGGAAAGAGGTCTGGAGCAGGTGCGCGCCGGCTTTGGGATTGTGAAAACGATGGAGGAGCTGGAGGCGATGGCGGGCGATGGCACATAACATTACCTTTTCGCCTGACGCCTGGGCAGATTACCTGTACTGGCAGTCAGAGGATAAGAAAACGTTGAAGCGGATCAATAAGCTGCTCCAGGAGCTGCAGCGTGATGGGGCAGTGCAGGGCATAGGAAAAGCGGAGTTACTGCGGAAGATCAAAGGCATGAGTAAACGTATTGATGATACGAACCGACTTGTTTATACCGTTGAAAATGACAGCATCGTCGTTTTGTCCTGCCGGGGACACTATGAGGACTGATTGGAGGGAGAACTATGTCTCGAAAAGTCTTGCAGATCGGCTACGAGCCGGAGCGTGATCGATTGACTTGGGATGGATGGGACATTCATTGCGGCCAGGGTCTGGATGTGCTGCTCCCGGATCGGCTCGATGGCGGCACATGGCGGACCGTCTCCTTTGAGTACAATGACGATGGATGGTATATGCCTGGGCATCCTGGTGTGTCTCCAGTGGGCCTGTGGGCGCGAGAGAGAGCGGAGGGATGATATGAATTGCCGCTATACTGATGAAGAGTTGAAGGAAGATGTGGAGCGTACCATCGGGATCAGAGCGAAGGATATTGAGAAGATTCAGTTCTGCGGCTTGTGGCATATTCGCTTTCGGGCCTTTGGAACGGACTTTTATTATTACCGTTCTGATTCTGATGATACAGTGCATTTAGTTGAATCGCCCTGGAAATGGGAATGAAGAAAGCCGGCCTTGATTGGCTGGCTTTCTTCTTGTTTTCTGTATTACTATATTGCTATAAAGACAGAAATATAGTAAGATAGATATATAGATTTCCATAAAAATAGAATTGTAGAAATGGAGTGTGACAAATGATAGTAGCAGTAGCCAATCAGAAAGGTGGCGTTGGCAAGACCACCACGGCCCAGGCCCTTGCTGCAGGACTGGCGGAGAAAGGATACAAGGTGCTGGGCATTGACCTCGATCCCCAGGGAAACTTCTCTACGGCCTGCGGAGCAGAGAACTATAATGTCCAGACGATATATGAAGTCATGAAGCGGGCTGCCAGCATTCAGGATGCCATTCAGCATACGAAGGGCGGCTATGACGTTGTTCCGGCAAATATCATGCTGGCCGGAGCCGAGCAGGAACTGTCCCAGACCGGCAAGGAGCACCGGCTGAAGGAAGCCGTGGCGCCGGTCGCGGCTAACTATGATTTCATCGTGATTGACACTCCGCCTTCTCTTGGGGTGCTGACGGTGAATGCCTTTACCTGCGCCACCGATATTCTGATTCCTACCACGGCTGGGATCTTCGCCACGGCCGGGATCTCCCAGCTCAACGAAACTGTCACCAGCGTTCAGAAGTATTGCAATCCGACTGTAAAGGTACGAGGTATTTTGTTTACGAGATTCAATCCGCGGGCGAATATCAGCCGGCAGATCAAGGAGCTGGCGGAGCAGCTGAGCGAGTATATTTCGGCGCCGATCTACAAGACCTATATTCGGTCTGCGGTGGCCATCGAGGAAGCCCAGGCGAACCGGGCCGATATATTCGACTATGCGGGGAAGTCTACCGTGGCCGACGACTACAGGGCCTTTATAGAGGAATTTTTGAAAGGAGCAGATGCGTGATGGCAGGGAAAGCGAAGTTTGACCAGGAGGCAGCATTTAAGAGTATTATCGGAGCTGGACGGGAGTCAGAGGAGGAGAGCGTGGATCTGCAGCCAGCGGCGAAAGGGAAGAACAAGGATCGTGTGCAGCGGGCCTATTATCTGGATCGAGATATTGATAAGGCGCTTCGCAGGATGGCGCTGGAGGAAGAGAAGAATCTGACAGAATGCATCAATAAAATATTGAGAAATGGGCTTTCTAAATATCTATAAATGTAGAGGTGAGAAATATGAAGTGTATAGTTGCTGTTGTATGTACGATTTTAGCGGGGATCGCTGGGCTGTGGGTTGGGGCTTTATTAGATGTTGCGGAAACAGGAGCAATCATTTGTGCTATTGCATGTATGGGTGGATTTATATTATCATCCATAGAAAACAGATGAAAAAATGCCTCCCAAATCGGGAGCATTCGTAAAACAGTTTCAGTCCCGGCAGTAATGTCTGCCGGGACTGTTCTTGTATAAATTGAAGCCGTATGATATGATTAAACAGACCGATAAACTTGAATAGGTCGAATAGATAATAATTTATGGAGGTTGTAATGGTAAGAATAGCAACTGTAAATGATGCGGAGCAATTAAACATCTTAAACAACGAATTTAATGGTGAGGGCGATACAAGCATAGACAATATTAGAAATTCCCTTATGAATAATAAACAGGAAGTTGTTATCGTTGCTGATGAAGATGATATGTTAGTTGGATTTGTTTGTGTTCAGCTTAAAAAATCGTTCTGCTATGATGAATATATGCCTGAAATTACAGAAGTGTATGTTAAACCAGCATACAGAAAAAGAGGCTTAGCGAGTGAGATGATTACTTTTGCAGAGGCTTATTGCAGTAAGAATTATCCACTTGACAAATATGAACTTCTAACAGGACAAGAAAATCTTGTTGCACAAACTGTATATAATAAACTTGGATATGTAGATGATAATGAACTTCATTTATCAAAAAGAGTGAAGAAGTAAGTCAAATTAAGATTTGTCGAACTGATACTAAGGGCGCACTTCTATACGGGTTAAACCCGTATGTGCGCTCTGCGAGACCGAACAGCTCGGCCCCCTGAATATCTGGGGTGCGTCACTGCGTTCCGTACAAGGGGATCCATCCCTTGCGCCGCTATGCGGCTATCCTTACATGAAAAAAGGCGTGATCACTTTCGTCACGCCTTTTGCCTATTTAACTGTCTTACGAACACCCCGCTAAAGGGAGGCATTTTTTCATCTGTTTTCTATGGTTCCCATTTATAATATCCGTTATAGGTACCGGAAGCCTCATCAGCTAAAGCACCGAAATCAAGCCCAATGCCGACTCCCTCAACCGAGATAGAAACACCTTGTACGGGGATAGGATTTTTGTCATGGACATATAAATCGACGAAAAAAGCAAGAAAAATTAAGCGCAATAAACTAATGAGTCCGGTAGGTATCGTATTTTGTAACTAAGATGTCGGCTTAAAAATAGGTCAGCTATAACGGTTTACCCGTTTATTATATGAACGGGTAAACCGTTATACGGTTATTTTCTTGTGTATGCTGTTGACTTCCTCGTTTGTTTATGGTAGTATGAGGATGGATTAGAAGAGTGTTTTTTGTGGGGCTGCAGTCGGCGTCAGCTGAGTGATGCAGCAGAATTCGATGCTCGTCTGGGCGAGGGTAAATAGTAATTAGGCCCAGAGCGTCTTGGCCGGGAGTTGCCGGTCAGGGGTTTAGCAGTTTGCTAATACAGAAGCCATATCAGGGTTGATACTCCTGTATGGTGTGCGGGCTTGCCGAAGTAACCTTTGTGAACTGGAAAGCGCACCATGGACCCCAGAGTAAGTAATCTTTGTGAAAGCCTGGGTAAGCAAAATGTATCGTGTCCGTATCCACCCTCTGATAGTAGCCAGGATACTGTAGATCTCCTGGAGAGCCGCACCCTCTACAAAAGTGCCGACAGATCTCGAACTGCCGTAGATCTCAATAAATCGGGGCTGCACACATAAGCAGTTCAAAAAAGTGTCGGGGGCAATCCCAAAACCGTCACACATAAGACGCTAAAAAGTGTATTTGCTGATTGCCGAGTCTCCGAGGGGAGCTGACATGAGGCGGCTTTGCTTGAACGACTTGAATATATAGAATTGTAGATTACTATAAATCTACAAAACTTTATTTATATGAATATAGATTTATATTTGTGTAGGAAACTATATTTATAGATTTTCAAAACTGACGCCGAAAAGGAGGAGCCGGGTGGGAAGAAGAAATAAAGCGTATTCCAAGGATCTGCACCAGCAAGCCTATGACCGGCTCACGGGGATGCAAGCCTTTGGCGAGAGCAAGAAAGAGGCTACGGCTCATGGGGAGGAGAAGGATAAAATCTACTCTTTTAATACATACAAGAGCTACTGGAAACACACAAAGTATTTTATCAAGTACATCAAGGAGAACCACCCGGAATGTACTACGCTGAAAAGCGCAAAAAAGTATGTCAATGAGTGGCTGCAGATTAGAGTAGACCAGGGCCTGTCCGCCTGGACGGTGCAGCTGGAGGCCAAGGCCATGGGGAAGCTGTACGGGATCTCGCCGGATGACGAAAACTATTTCAAGCCGCCCAAGCGGAACCGGGAGGACATCAAGCGGAGCCGCGGGGATCGGGTGCGGGATCGGCACTTCTCCAAGACCAACAACGACGAGCTGATTAAATTTTGCCGGGGGACTGGGCTGCGACGGAAGGAGCTGCAGGAGCTGCGGGGAAAAGACTTGGTTTCCAGAGAGCAGATCGAGGCGGAGATCTCCCAGCTGGAGAGCGTCCCGGTGGAGCAGAGGGCGCCGAGCGTCACAAAGCGGCTTGAAATGCTCCAGGACGCCCGGATGTTCCCGGAGGGGTGGTTTATCCATGTTCGCAACGGAAAGGGGGGACGTGAGCGTTTAAGCCCGATTATCGGCAAAAATGCGGAGCAGATCATTGAGCGGATCGCCGGCACGCCGGCAGAGGAAAAGGTGTGGCAGCACGTCCATAACAGTGCTGATATTCATGGGTACCGGGGAGACTATGCCACGGCCATCTATAAGGCCCACGCCAGGGAGATCAAGGACATTCCCTATGACCGGGTGAACCGGGGGACGGGGAAGCGGTATCAGAGCCAGGTCTATACCTGCAGAAAGGACGAGGCCTGGAAAAAGCTGGACAAGGCGGCCATGCTGATCTGCAGCAAGGCCCTGGGCCATAACCGGATCAGCGTGGTGGCCGACAACTACATTCGGGGCCTGTAAGGAGGTACGCTGCCATGGGCGAGTTTGTAAAAAAGACAATGATTGGCTATAAGGAAGTTCCTGGCGGCCATTCTGATCCAGAGTGTACTCATGTGATTTTGACGGAGGCCGAATATGCCAAGCTGTTGCGGCAGCTGTCCGATGCGGAGCAGAAAGCCAGGATTACAAAGTCCGAGGCGGATAAAGAAATAAGAGAGGCTAACAGAGAAGCCGACAGAAAGGCCCAGGAAGCCGCTCTGAAGGCCAACCAGGCGATAGAGGAATGGAGGGCGGCCCTGGAGGCAGAGCGGGCGGAGAGCGCCCACCAGCGCCACCTGAACGCTAATTTATTGCGAATCGCAAAAGAACGGGCTAATGCAGATCGAGGGCTGAAGCCTAAAAAGGAGCGGCCCGGGTATGTCGTAGTACATTCTGAAGAAAAAGAATACTCGTTTAGGGACGGAAGAAAGCGGCTGTATAAAGTAAAACTGTGGGAAACCATCATTCAGAGTCCGTATTCAGTAGAGTTTGCGGAATCGGTAGTAAGAAAGCAGATAGAAGATGAAATGTTCCCGGAGGGGAAAGAGTGGTTGATTGCCAAGATCGGCATAACTGGTAAATATAACGGCAGCTATGAAAAGATGCGGGAGGCCATGGAGCAGAATCCGGAGGATTCTTTTTATAGTGGAAATGTGGTGATAGCTCGGCAGCAACGGTTAAAACGGAATTTCCGATCTAAATATTGGGAAGTGGCAATCGTACATACTAAGCCGTTGGGAGACGTTCCAGAGGACTTAATGCCAGAAGTGAAGAAGCCTGTCCAGGGGACTTGAAAAGCTCTCCTGGACAGGCTATAATAACAATCAAAAATAGGGAAATAAATATATTGATAATATATGCCGTGTAGACTGGCCATGGAGAGGCAGAAATAAGGTCGGAATTTTGGTTGTCGAAAAATAGGGAAATAAATATATTGATAATATATGCCCACCTTTTGCCTTTAGGCAAATTAAAAAATCTCTTAAATTTCTCTCTCGGATAGGGAGAAAGTCGGAGGGGAAAAGAGGGGTGGGCGGAGGCTGTGGGAATGTGGTAAACCCGTAGGGTTTTCCATCATTTCCATGGCCGGAGCCAGGGGGGAAAGGGGGAGGTGACTTTCTCTTTAAGCCGCCGTAGGCGGCGCTCTTTGGCTCCCCCTTTCCCCCCCCTTCCCGCCCGCAGGCGTTCCCCGCCGCAGCGGATTTTCTTTTTGCTACTTTTTCTTTTGGAGGTAAGAAGTATGGCTGCAGATCAGCAGGCCGTCATGGAGCGGCTGCAGGACTTGTACCGGGAAAAAAATGAGCATTTGGAGAAGTTCTTGGAGCCGGTTACGCCATTTGAGTTTTATCGGGAGATCTTCCCGATAGGCAGCTTTGAACGGAAAGGCCATTTTGAGGACGAGAAAGGCAACGGGATCGCGGTGACGGTGCCGAGGGCTGCCGGGATTGCCTTGGAGATCAAGGAGGAAGGAAAGGCCAAACGCTATACCATTACCGATGAACTGTCTGAGCTGACGGAGGTCTACGACACGGATTTTACTATTATGTCCCCAATCTCGTACTTTGGCCGGCAGCGGAGCGGTAAGAACGCCAGATACCTCTATGCCCTGGTGTTTGATCTGGATGGTGTAGGGATGCCCCAGCTTCGGGACACGCTTCACCAGATGAACAAAGATATTCTGCCCAAGGCAACTTTTGTTGTAAACAGCGGGACGGGGCTTCATTTGTATTATGTCCTGAAGGAACCAATTCCAATGTACCCGCATAATCAGAAATACTTAAAAGAACTAAAATATTCTCTCACCCGGCAGATATGGAACAGGTTTACTTCTACGATTAAAGAGCCGCAGATGCAAGGGATTTTACAGGGGTTCCGAGTGGTCGGCTCCGGCTCTAAACTGGGGAGGGAGTATCCTGTGACAGCTTATCGGTTCGGCGGACCGGTGGAGCTGGAACGGCTGCTTGATTATATCCCGGGCAGCAACGGGGAGCAGCAAAGGATTGAAGGGCTTATGAGAAAGAGCCGCCTGTCTCTGGCGGAGGCGAGAGAGAAGTACCCGGATTGGTATGAGCGGCGGATTGTGAAGAAGGAGCGACGGGGACGCTGGACGGTCAAGCG
>NZ_JBQHTM010000078.1:0-8064 GCF_052065695.1 Intestinimonas sp. HCP28S3_D6 | reverse complement strand
GTTTTCTTCTTGCGGAAGCTGTATTCGATATCCGTAACTGTTTCCTGTTTCTTCATCCCCATACACCACCATTGCGTTGATAGTGTTATTATCCCACATCCGGAGCCTTTATGGTAGTGCGGATTAAATCAGAGATTCCCTAGGTCTTTGCGCCGCAATCGCCTCTCGCGCCCGGATAATTTTGTCTAACATTTCTTGTGAGGGCTCTGTGATGCGAACATTTTTACTCATGCCCATACCTCCAGTGGATCAACAAACTCTACATACGGGCGTTCTTCCAGATACCCAAGCTGCCGGAGACGAATCATTGCGGCAGACTTGGACACGCCGAGCGTTTGACAGAGAAGTGAAAGTGCCAACTTGTCCGCATATGAAAACCTCCCTTCATAGCTAATCAGGGTCCGACATTGAGCGAAAATCCACATGGCCCGATCTATCTCCGCCTGGGGCATGAGCAGGGCGGCCCCCAAGGCATTGGCCTGCCACTCGTTCCAGTCCTCTCTGCTTTTCAGGTCTCGGAGGGAGTAGGACCGTCGTTCCGAGTAGAGTTTGCGACACTTTTGCTGGGACTCCTCGGACTCCATCTGAAACAGGATTTGATGTGCGCACTCATGTGCCAAGGTAAAGCGACGCTTGCCGCACAGCTTTTTGACCTTGCCGGTCTCCAGAAAGCAGGAGTCCAGAAGAATTTGATTTTGTTTGAGTTCTATGGTACGAACTACTCCCATTTCCTCAACGATGTACTCGGCATCGGCATAGCTGGTCAGACCACAAATACTTCCATCTGCAGACAATCGGGCAAATCGAACGTTTAGCCTGAGGTAGTCGCGCGCGAATTCGTCGATGGGTGTTGCGTGAACATATTTATCCCCAAAAACAGTGCTGCCACAGTAGAAGAACTTGTTGAAGTCCTGAATTATAGCTGCAGCAATATCCTCTATTTGACGATGAGAAAGAATCATTGACTTACCTCCTTTGCTTCGACGAACCATTTGTTTCCTTCGCTGAACAGGAAGGTTTCCTTACCGTGAATCATGACAGTATATCGGATTCCCCCTCCACTTACCCTGGAGGAAGCGGCCCTGCACTTGTACTTCAGCTGGTCAATTTGATAGATACGGCCATTTGTCCAGCGAATAAAACGAGGATGGACTCCACCGTTTTGGTCTACATCAAGATTGACGGAGACATACTCTTTTCTGCATTGTACCTTCATTACAATATTCTCCGTTTTCCAGCCTACTTCACGAACAATTTTTCGTGCTTTAGATTGACAAAAAACTGTTCGTATGATAATATCTTAATACAAACATAGTTTCGTGTTGCGCTTTCATTATATCAAGAACATGATTTCGTGTCAATCCTGAATTGCGAAAAAATGTTCGTATTAATGACAAAAAAAGAAAGAGGTGCCTTTATGGGATTTAAAGAACGTCTGAAAGAAAAGCGACTTGAAGCTGGATTAACACAGGCAGAACTTGCAGAAAAAGTTTCTGTAACAACGCGAACGATTCAGAATTACGAGTTAGGTTCAAGGAAACCTGGCAACATGAAGGTAATTGGTGATATAGCTACCGTCCTGGGTACAACCGCAGATTACCTTCTCACCAGTTCGGGTATCTATTCCGTGGAAGCATATCAGAAGGGTGGCGCAAAAGCGGCGCGAGACATCGACGAGTTGGTCAGTGAGGTGACTGGCTTATTTGCCGGCGGTCAGCTTTCTGAAGATGCACTTGAGGGTGCGATGCGTGCTCTCAACGATGCCTATTGGATGGCCAAGGAGCGAAATAAGAAATTTACGCCCAAAAAATATCGTCAGCAGGTAGAGTAAGGCCTATCTGTGGGGCCTAAGCTGTGAGATAATAATGATGAACATCCGCAGGTCGGAGGTGGGCTTCATGACCAGTAAAATGCTCTCCAAAGTCGGCACATCTCTGGTGCGCCGCTTCGGAACACGCGATCCTTTCCAGATTGCAGGAGAATTGGGAATTTCTGTTCTTCTGTGTGAGGATTTTGGCTCTCTAAAGGGAATGTACCGCGTCATTAAACGCAATCGGTTTATATTTTTGAACAAGGATCTGGGAGACAGAATGCTTCGTATTGTCTGTGCGCATGAGCTTGGGCACGACCGGCTCCATCGAAAGCTGGCACAGGCAAACAGCCTACATGAATTCATGCTGTATGACATGACCACACGGCCAGAGTATGAGGCGAACATTGTTGCAGCAGAAATTCTGATAGACAACGAGGAGCTACTGGACTACATCTATACTTATCAATATTCTGCCGAGCAAATCGCCAAGGCAATGGACACAGACATCAACCTGGTCGCCTTAAAAATAGCACACCTAACAGAACTCGGATACGATTTGCGGCCGGTGAATCATAGAAGTGATTTTTTAAGGTAGTGGCGAAAGTGCTGCTAGGAAGGGGTTTCTCCATGAAGTACAAGTTGTACCGTTCTTTTGGAAATCTAGATAAAGATGTTCGTAGGCATGAGCTAGTTGCTGTGGAGTATGGTACGAATCTGGAAGCAGTGACGGATGCCCTTATTCATGCGGTATCCGATAATCTGGCGGGAACACCTGAATACGCGAGTTATAAAACCGCTGCTTTTGCACCAGCTCCAGTCAAGGAGTTTCGTCGTGTTCGGAGGTACGACTATGAAATGACAGGAATTGTATATCCACCTTATGCGGACAAAAACATCCTGATTGACTACGGTATTATTGAGGAAAGCGAACTCGAGAAATAATATTGCACCCAATTTCAAGTGCCGTTTTGCGTTAAAAAGCGAGAATCCAAGGAGGCGTCTTACCATGAAGCAAAGGTTCTATTTCGCAATTGACCTAAAGAGCTTTTATGCCTCCGTCGAATGCCGGGAGAGCGGTCTCGATCCTCTGGACAACAACTTGGTCGTTGCCGACGAGAGCCGTACCGATAAGACCATCTGCCTTGCCGTTACTCCGTCCTTAAAGGCCTATGGAATCTCTGGTCGTGCTTGGCTATTTGAGGTAGTCCAGCGGGTTAAGGAGGCCAACCGTGGCCGGCTTTACGATGCGCCAGGGCAACGATTTTCTGGCAAGTCTTGCTTTTTCTCTATTAAATGCCACACCGAGGCTGGAGATTGACTATCTAATTGCACCACCGCGTATGGCCTACTATATGGAATACAGCATACGCATCTACAGCATCTATCTGAAGTACATTGCTCCAGAGGATAGTCTCTAGACCGAAGATAAGCGTTACTTTCTTTATTCCTGATGAGAAAAAGACTGGTGGTTCTTATACCACCCTTACCGGCAACCTAAAACGGGTTGACCTCTATGAGCGTCTCCTGGTACTGACAGATGGAAAAAAGATCCCGCTGGATGAAATTGCCGATATAAAAGGAGCCTGCTTTTATGGTGTTTTTTAGTTGTCACATCCTTTGCACCTATGAAGTCCTAATATCTTGAGCTGCGCTTCAAAGAGCACTAGGCAGCAGAACTTACTCTCGAACCTCGGCGGACGATTGTCTTTCAATAGGCTTATTCAGAAGGCTCATATATAACAGCGGGTAGGGGTTTCCCTGTTCGTCGAGGTTTGTCCTTTTGTAAACCTGAAAGCCCATGTGTTCATAGAATCCCTTGGCCTGCGGATTTTGCTCATTCACAGCCACCCGCTCTACGGTATAGGTTTTAATCCCATGTTGGAGCAGGCGTTTTCCGAGACCCTTTCCTCTTTCTTCCGGGGAAATGAACAGCATTTCCAATGTGCCGTCCTCAATTCCCATGAAAGCTACGGGGCAGCCCATATCATTTTTTGCGATCATCAGATGAGCAATTCCCATGAGCGCCTGTGGGACATATTCCTTGATGTGTTTGATCTCACTATCCGACAGGAACAGGTGTGTCGCCCTGACAGAGCTTTCCCATACTGTAAGCAGCTGGTTTATGATATTTGGTGTTCTCTTTTTTATTTCTACTTCAATAATTTTCATTGTTTCTCCTTTGTGGTGTACGAAACACCAAAAAGTCTGATTCGTATGCTATTTGCATCAGCTACTGTTTTCCGTTTATTCAACAGGTATAGGACAAGTTCACTTCATGTCCATATGACATGGAGGACTCGCACCAAGGGCTTTGTTTCACCAGGATAGTGTATATTCTAAGACATGGCTTAGCAGCTTGCGCGGTTCCACGCCAAATTTATCTGCCAGTGCAACTGTTGCGGCATCAATCAAATTAAGATTCTCTTTTTCCACCTTCTCCAGTTCCTTTTGGTCAAGGATTAAGTATTCAGATACTCCATTCGGCTGTGCTCCCATTTTTTCAAATAACTTCTGACTTGCGTGGTTACTTGGGTCGATCCGTACTCTGAATTGCCGGACCCCAAGACGAATGACCATGGCGTCAAGCATTGCCGAAATTGCAATACGACCTAAGCCGTGATTAGTCCATTTTTTGTACAGCTCAATTGCTATCTCCCAAGGCTCTTGGGCTGTATTTTTGATCCCGCAATATCCAATATACTGGTCATCCAGAATAATGGAAAGCATGAGGGACTTTTCGCCGCAATGGTCCTTCCAGAGCGCATTGCGGTAGGATTCTTCGTTCAGCATATCCCTTATATATGAATTCTCTTCCTGAAGGGATATAAAGCAATCCCGATCATCATCCTCAATCTGCCGGAGAACAATATTATAATCTGGGCATTTAATAGGCCCTGCTTCCCAAAATCTGGCCTTCACTTGTTTACCCACTACATCTGCCACAGCAAAATCTACCAGAGTTCCCGCCAAGGATGGATTTGTTTGTTTTCTGAGAATAGCAATTGCTTCTTTTTTCTTCTCCTCGAATGACTTACCATCATCTGCGTCAAGGAGCTGCAGAACTTCCTGTACAGTGGATTCCAGGCTGCTCTTCATCAAAGTTTTGGTAACTGACCGGCGGTTCAAATGCAAACACTCCCTCAACTTACTACATATTCTTTACAGGTGTTGATCTCTTGAAGACATCCATACACGTTAACTTTCTTTGCTAAAAATAAGTTTATTCTCAATGACTTCAAAGTGCAGCTTATCTCCATCGGCTATATCTAACAAATTTCTGCCCCACTTCGGAATACATATCTGGCCATCACTAAAAACAGTCACGGTATCTGTGCGTAAACTCTCTCGTGTTACACCTGGGATTAAGCCTTTATCTATGGAATGGTAAATCGTCTGTATCGATATAGAACCCGTCTCATACTCTTGCAACTCATCAACAATTTTTTCTGGACTTAACTTTCTATTTAGGATAAGACTTGCGATATGTTCGGCAAGTTGAGGGTTAAGCGATAATATAGCTTCTGGCCCTTTTTCAGACAAATGTTGTTGATATGCTTCGTCGGCACAATTAGGGTCATAGCTCCCGTTTACGCTTCCACGCTTAATTTCTCTGTAAACAGTAGAAACATGGGTATTCAATGCCTGTGCAATTTCTGGTTTTTTGCATCCTGCGTCCAACATTTCTCTGAGTTGTTTTCTTTGTTCAAGCGTTAAATGATTGAATGTTCGTTCCATGCTTATAATCCACCTTCATAGACTGGATAGACAAATAATCCTTCCAAAAGTCTCTTTAACAATTATAAGGCGGAAATGAGAAATATCAAGGATAAATGCGACTTCATACTAAAGGCGCACTTATTCACCACCAGTTAAAGCTGGGGGAGCTACTGCCTAGATTCCAAAACTTGAACTTAATCTATGGTTCCTCATCCAATGCCATGCCCTGGTGTTGTGAATGAGGATTTCTTTTTTTACAAAAGTTGTTCTTTAGAATTATGCCTCGTTCTTTGGCTTCTGTATGAAAGCGGCCATCTCAACTATACTATCTTTAGAGCAAAATTAAGTTCTAAAGGAGGAGGCGGAAGGGTGGACGCAAAGGCAGTTGGACAACGCATAAAAGCTGCAAGGGAGAAAAAGAGTATGACACAAGAAGACCTTGCTGCTCGTATCAACATCAGCCCAACTCATGTAAGCGTCATTGAGCGCGGTACGAAGATTCCGAGGATAGATACATTTGTTGCAATTGCGAATGTGCTTGAAGTGTCTGCGGATGAGCTGCTGGTGGATGTGGTGAATTGTGCGGCAAATGGAGTCGCTTCAAATCTTTCTGCCGCCATTGAGGTTCTCCCTCATGAAGAAAAAATGCGCGTTTTGAAAGTTGTGGCTGCGTTGATAGGTAGGTGAGTGTGGAAGAGCTTGTGGCTTCTTCCACACTTTTTTGTTCTCCGTCAAGATTTGCGCTTTTTCGATATTCTTTTGATGCTATACTTGTGCTAAAGAACTAGTTAGAAATCTAAAGACGGAGGAGTTAGTATGAGAAACTTTGATGAAATCCTTGCTAAGATTGCCCGCGACAATGGAACGACACCTGAGGATGTGCTTCACGAAATGCAGGTGGCAATTGATAATGCCTATGACCACCACGACCAAGAAGCTCAACAATTGTGGGACAAAATGACCTTTAAGGGGGATAGACCGACGCCGGAAGAGTTTATCTTTCAGGTGGCAATGATGCTGGATGAAGGCAATGTCATACTACAATAAAGCAAAGGCTCCTTTGCAAGTTGCAGGGGAGCTTTTGTCTCAAACTATCGCCTTATTCAGATCGGCCATGCTCTTGGTCCCGTATTCTTCCTCAAGGATCGCAAGCAGCTCATTCAGGTTTGCCATCGGTGCCCCCTCTGTTCAGTGCAATAGTATCACCTTCCACAGCATTTCTTATATTTTTTGCCGCTGCCACAGGGACATGGTTCATTGCGGCCGATTTTTCTGCTGTGCCGTATGCCATCAACCATTCTGGGCATGAGGTTTGCCATTTCATCGGGGGCATGCCCATTATTTGACCATAAGCGTGTCGAGTTGGACATCTGAACGAGTAACTGAGCGAGCGGTTCAAACTGAGAATCTGTGATAGAGATACCGAACTCATCCAGCACGTCAACGGCAGCCTGTATCCCGGCTTCCACTACAAAAGCGAAGTGAATCTCTCCGAGGATCTCAAGTGCCGTTGCTTCATTAACATGAAGATGATTGATCAGGTAACGCTTTACTCCCTCTGTCTGATGTGTGTGCTCAAAGAAGTACCAGTCCGCATATTTGAGGAAATCCGTTTTATCTGGAAGAAAGCGCGGTTTATTACCAACCTGGCGGAGCAGATCCTGGACATCGGAGAAGTTGTTTTCATCAAATTCGATACTGACAATGTAGTCTTTCCAAAAGCAATACGGAGCGCCGACTTCGATATATCGGGGAAGTACGGCACAGACTTCGTCAATGCTTGTTTGCTGCTCGTTTTGCAGATTATAGATTTCAACAAAATCAGTCTTAGCAATCACTCCATAAAGATTGACCGCAGCCAAAGCATACGTATGGAGCTCGTTATAGTATTGTCTGCGATGAAGAAAGCCTCCTGATATAAGTTCGGAAAATAGTGCCTTGATTTCGCCTGTCATATAAATGATTTGCTCATATGAGTTTGGCTCCTGGACAAGGTAACAAAGTTCCTTCAGCAACATGAAATTGTCAGGCAAGCTCCCATTCAATGTCACGGATTCTTTTTCATACGCTGCCTGAAATAACGTCCAGGTTTCATCATCGATAACATACAACAATTCCTCAAGACGCTCCGGTACCAGCAAAGCTGAAAAGACGGAAGAAACCAGGGCCTCCTTGCGCATCGTACTTGAGCCTTTCACATAGAATCCTCTTGCTATTTTCCGCAATTCAATTACGGTTTTCTTGGAGAGAACCTTGGATAATGAAATTTTCTCACATAATGATGATGCCATTTCTACTCCCTCCGCTCATGTGCCCAGTTACAGTTTTACTTATATTTTAACAAAATCGTCGTCGTAGCGTCAATGATCCGATTCTATGCCGTTTTCGGTGAAATGAAATTAGAGCAAAGGGAAAGCGTGCAAAATCTAGGGAACCTCTGAATAAAAGCCTTTATCCTGTTTCTACTCAATGTATTAGCCGCCATTTGCGCTTGGTTAAGGTGATTTCAGTGCAAAATAGCCATTATTTATCTG
>NZ_JBQHTM010000077.1:0-8085 GCF_052065695.1 Intestinimonas sp. HCP28S3_D6 | reverse complement strand
CCGTAAATGTTTCCTGTTTCTTCATCCCCATACACCACCATTGCGTTGATAGTGTTATTATCCCACATCCGGAGCCTTTATGGTAGTGCGGATTAAATCAGAGATTCCCAAAGTCTCCGTCTCCCTATTTGGCCTTGCTACTTGGGTTATGAGCCTGATGAACACATCTGTTCAGCCGCCCTTTAACTACAAATATCCCAAGACTCGTTTCGAGGGCCGTCCCATCACCTTGCCCTATGAATGTGGTGATGGGGAATGGATCATGATCAACATCATGGAGTGGGAGCGCTATCGCGATGCCTTCTGTGCAGCAATGGAAATTCCCGAGGTTGCCTCCGATCCTCGGTTCCACACCTCCGCTGATGTAGGTAAGTTGGAAAATCGAGGTCCATTCATAAAGCTCCTCGAGGATCAGTTCCGCAGCAAAGATTCCGATTACTGGGATGAGCGTTTGACCAAGGCCGATATTGTGCATAGTCGTCTGGCCCATTTCCGGGAAGCCATCGTAAGTGAACAGGCCAAGGCAAACCACTATGTAGAGCATATCACTTGCCCCAGTGGTCAAGATTATTGGCTTGCTCGTCCCTGTGTCACCTTGGAAGAAGGCGGCTTACCTCCATATGAACTGGCCCACACCTTGGGTCAAGATACCCGCGAAATTCTGGAAGAGCTGGGTTACTCCGGCGCAGAGAACGACTCGCTTTCCGAGGGGGGTGCTGCGGTGGTGAAATAATCTGTATCCCACATTGGTATACCCGAGGAAATATTGAGGAGGGAGAATTTTGAATCCTGAAGTATTGAGCTTGATTGGTATTCTGGTTGCTACAGCCTTCTTTATCTTTGGCATTTTTAAAGGATACCACGTCACCCTAGTCAGTATCTTGGCTGTTGCAATCGTCGCCATTTTTTCCGGCGTGAACATCATGACTGCCCTGACCGATGACTACATGCCCCGGTTTGCCGGTGCTGTTTCCAGCTATTTTCTTATGTTCTTTTTCAGCGCCCTGTTCGCCAAGTCCCTCGGTGATGTGGGAGCCGCTCAATCCATTGCCTTTGCCCTGGCCCGTTTGGCCAGAAAATTTAAGGGCCATGAGAAATTGGCTGGTGTACTCTGCCTGGCAGCCCTACAAGCTGTATTCAGCTATGGCGGTATAAGCGTATTTGTTGTTACCTTTACGGTCCTCTACATTGCCAAGGATCTGTTTCAGCAGTTAAATATTCCCTGGCACCTGTATACCTGCGGCGCCATTGGCTCTTCTACCTTCACAGTAGCAATGTTACCTGGTTCTCCTCAGTTGACCAACCTGGTCCCTATGGAGTTCTTCGGTACAGACGCTATGGCCGCCCCCGTACTTGGTTGTATCTGCGCTATCTTCTGCTTGATTTTGTGCGTTAGTTGGGTGGTCTTCCAGCTTCGCAGAGCCGAAAAAAGCGGCGAGGGCTTTGAGCCCACCGGTACCGCACTGCTACGCTCTTGGGATGATTCCAAGAATGTCCAGGAATACAACATCCCTCTGCTGAAGTGTCTGATCCCTTCCATCGTGCTCATCGTAGTCCTCAACGTGGTTAAGGCCCCTGCTGTTGTCTCTTTGGCCTGCGCCACTGCTGTTTCCTATCTTATTTTTGAACCCAAGAACATTCTGAAACATCTGAAGAATGGCGCCTTGACTGCCGTTCAGAATACCAACACCGCTTTGGTGGCTCTGGCTTCTGCTACCGGCTTTGGCGGCGTAGTCGCCGCTGTGTCCGGCTTTGATTTTATTATCAACGCATTGGATAAGATTCCCGGTCCTCCTGTGGTGCAGGTCATAATTGCCATCAATGTAGCCGCTGGTTTCTCCGCATCTTCCTCTACTGGTCAGCGTCTTGCTCTGGAACTGCTGGGCGACCGCTTCATGAGCCTCGGCATTCCTCTCCCTGCCCTGCACCGTCTGTGTGCCATATCCTCCGTTGGTCTGGATACTCTGCCTCACAGCTCCGCCCTGGCCAACACCTACTACATGTGCAAGTTGAGCTACAAGGATGCCTACATCAACAACTTTGTTATTTCTGTGGTCTGCACTCTGCTAACTGCAGTCTTCTGCGGCATACTGATTACCCTGGGTCTTACCTTTTAAAAATAGTAACTTTGTCAGAAATGGGCGTTGCAGATTAGAAATCTGCAACGCCCCCTTTTTCTTCTGAACAAGCAAGGGACACCTCACAAAGCCCCTCGCTACCAATTAAACGGCAGACACACATCTAATTTCTGCCGCATACGCTAAAGAAAGCAGCGCACCTCCCCACCAAGGAGGAGGTGCACCTTTATGCTGAATCTGGCCTGGGACTATGCAAGTTTACCCGTTATCATCCAGAACCGCATTGGGCGTATGCGCTGATTCATCATATTTCCGGCTGATCGTCTGCCTCTGTGATGAGTTTTACCAGGTGCTGTGCCAGCACCGAGAAATCCAGTTCTCCCTGATGGAGCAGTATCCCGGCTGTAGCTTCGGATGTTCTGTCTTCTGCCGTGAGAAAGGCGGCCCCAGTAAGCCCCGGACCTATCAGGACTTATTCCAACACATATCCCGGGTCGGCATTGCCAGCGCCAACTACCTTACACCTTTACCGCGCAGACTCCAATGTAATTCATCCATGCCATGGATACGGAACCAGCGAGCAAAGATATTCCGCCTGTTTGAGATGCATTTTATGACGTGGAAAGAGGGCAGTGGCGGTGAATATTATGCTCGCTCACAGGTTGAGCAGCACAAGGGCTCCCAGGGTTATCCCTGCCGCTCCCATTTGACGGCTATTCAGTCGTTCGTGAAAAAGGAAGAAGCTGACCACGCTGATGGTCAGGATTACCCCCACGCTGTAGGACGGGTAGACAAGGAAGGCGGGAAGCTCCGCGAGGGCGGCCAAGAGGAGGCGGGAAGAAAGAAAGTTGGGAACGCCCACCAGCACCCCGAAGAAAATATCCCGGCCCGTGGGGGGCCGACGTTCTTTGACCAGTATCGTCAGGGTGGCCAGCCCGGCAAAGAGAAAGATGTAAAACATAAACAGCCCGTCGTCCTGCCGGCGGCCCAGCTGAGTAAAGACCTTGGACATAGCGTCGCTGGTTCCATTGAGAAGCAGCGTCAGTAGCAGCGGCAGCAGATAGATTTTGTTCCCTGTGGCGTGGTTTTCTGCCTTCCGGGGAAGTCCGTTCATCATCACGGCAGCCACCACCGCCAACGCTATGCCCAGCTCCTGAGGCATGGTGGGACGCTCCCCAAACAGCATCACAGACAACAGAATAGGCACCAATACCCCCAGGCGGGTAAAGACCGAGGAGAGGATGGCTCCGTTTTTATGGATGCTGTATCCGTTGGCGTAAAGGGACGCAAGATAGAGCAGTCCTGTGATCCCTCCCAGCCAACAGGGGGTAATGTCATTGTTATAAAGCGCCTTTGGCTCCATGGTGGCAAAGGCCAGAAGCGTGCAGATGATATAGTTGACAAAATAGACTCCATACGGGCTGCTGGAGTTCAGATATTTCAGGACAATGGCCAGCACAGAGCTGGACAGCAAGGCCAGCAAAAGGAAAATCATATTTAAGCCTCCCTCTCTTTTCAGAAGCTTGCATACTATAAACTTCAAACATATAAAAAAAGTACCACAATCCATTGGATTGCGGTACTTTTATGGAGTGTAAGACCAATTGAGATATTTGCGAAAATCCATGATTTTCAAGGCTTTGCGGGTCTTCACCCATTATTTTTTGGCGTTTTCGCTGCGATGGCTGTGGATTTTCCACCCGAGGGTCAATTTTAGTGTTCGACCAAAAAAGATGTCCGCTTTATCCATGCCGAAAGATTGACTGAGGGAAGCGCCTGCTTCATCGGACACATTATCCAAGGAGTTCGTCCAGCAGGTAGTTGTATTCCGGCAGCTGATCCGTGTACTCTTTCATCCATTCCCGCATAGCTCGCTTTTCCAGATTGGTGGCTTCCGTGTAATCCTCGCTGTGCCCTTCCTGCTCCATAAAGTCGTATGCGAGATTCTGATAGATCTCTTTCACCAATGTTTCGGGATCTTCCAGTCGTGTTACATCGGAGTCATCAATGGAATCCGCCGCAGGCAGGCCAAGCAGAACATACCCGAACTTTTTCGAATAGACCACATCGAGCAATTCAGAGCCTTCAATGTAGTTCTGGAATACCCCAAGGACCCTCTCAAGCTCACTTTTCTTTTCCTCTAATGAACTCATGGCAACATCTCCTTCCTGCCGGAATGAGCAACTTTCCCGGTCTGGTGTATGTGGTTCTTTTATTATACCGCATTTTCTTTGGCCGTGGAAGAGAGGTGGGACGGGAACTTTTCCCAATCACATGGTCTGTTCCATCGTTGCCACCCGGAAATAACCATGAGAATATGCGGGGGCCAGATCAATTTCGCCATCTGGGCAATAGACCCGAATTCCTGCTGCGGTCAACTTTTCTCCAATTGCCGCCAAACCTTCGGCGTCACGAGCCAGACGGTCGCCGTTCATCACCAGCACACGGTCATAGACTCCATGTCGTGCATCACGGATCAGCGTTCGAATGCTCTGTCGGTTTGCGTCCAAGCCGCTCTCATATTGGAGCATCTCTGCGGAAATCGAAAAGCCAAGCTGGCCGGCGAGGCTTCGGAGTGCGGTGAGCTGCTGGTTTATGGCGAGACGATTGCTTTCCGTAGACGCTCCATCTACCCGGCAGTATAGGCAGCACTTAGACATCTGATTTGACCTCCTTGAACGAATTTGGGGAGACGCTACCACTCAGCCCTGACATTCATCCCGGATGAAATCATACAGGGCTTCCGGTTCCTTCAGGCACCACTTAGTTTTTTCATCATCGGTCCAGACTTCATAGTCCGGGGCGGCATCGTAAAGCCACCAGCTGATATAGTCGTACTGGTCGTTGACCGCTTCCTTCAGTACATCCAGCAAGGCGGCAAGAAGCGGTGCTCCGCCCTCAAATACGAAATGTCCGTCTCCCATCAGGGTGAGTGCCTTACTGAACTGTTCGTCTCGATCCTTTTGCGCTTGGATCTTTCGCAGGGCTTCACAGAAGGTTTCCTTGGACAGCATTAAAGTCCCCCTCCCGGATTCTCCCCCTCCGCTTCCTGTTCGGCTTTCCATTTCAGAAGCAAGGAGATGGCCAACTCCTGAGTAGCGGGATCGACGCAGAACTCGAAGAACTTCACAGCCAACATTTCTGGCGTCAGCCCCATCGGGGCGATTACCGCTTCCAACTGTTCCAGAAGCTCCGCATCTACTTGGATTTCCACGAGCTCATATTGCTTTTCATCCATGGTGCGTTTCCTCGCCTTCCGAAGATTCCTTCCGCAACTCGTCCAGTCGCTGCCGGAACAGCTCCTGGAGCTCCTTCCAGACCTGCGGCTGCTTGAGGGTCACTATCGGCTGGTTCAGTTCCCGCTCCAGATCGGCGACAGCCACCGAAAGCGTCTTTTCATCGAACAACTGGTAGTGGCGACGAAGATACTGGACGACCGCCGAACTCTCCTCATCTTCGCTGCGCATGGCATAGCGGAGGGCGCTGTTGATGACACAGGAAAAGTCATCCACATAGTCAAGGTTGAACCAGGAGGCTGGGCAGAGAACCAGGTCATCTTTGCCTTCCTCGGTGATCACCAGCCCAATGTCCTCGCGGCTTATCCTTTCCAGCACGGTGTCCAGGTCATCTGCCAGTGCTTGGCGTGAGATGCGTTCCATGCTTTCCAGAGGTTGTAAAATCGGCATCCTTTCCTTCCTCCTATCGTCTTCTTTGATTTTGCCAGATGTGAGCACCCGACTCAAGCTGTGCCACAATCGAGGATATGGCTCCTGTTCTCCATATCGGTTTAAATGTGCGCGGATCTCTGCCACAGCGGTGAAACGGGTAGCTTCGTCCAGACGGCTCAGGTTCCGGCAGGTGAATTCCGCGACTATGCCGGGCATATAAGTGTGCCGCCCCAGACTGTACTGGATCGCTGCCAGAACGATATGCCGCAGCCCTCCATCTAAAATGGGAGCGAGGATTCTCACGGAGAACAGCAGCCCGGTGCTTCCTTTTCGGGACTGGAGAAAGAGGCCGTTTCGCTCGGCTCGTTCCATCGTGTGCGTCCAGTCCTGCCGTGCGATGAAACCGGCTACAGGAGCCACCTCATAAAAGCCTTTTTTATGTCTCACGGCTGCACCTCAAGCCCGGCTTTTGACTGACCTTTATACAGAAGATTGTTGGCCTCCATCTCCTCAAAGGTGACCGGCTCGAAGTGATTGACATCCACTCCGGCATTCAGCATTCTCTCGTTTGCCTGGATGAGCGGCCAGTAATCCGCGTCGGTATTGCCGTGGATGTGGCCAAAGACCATGTAGCAGCGCATGATGTGAGGCCAAGACATCATGGGGTAGTGACAAAGTGTGTACTGCCGCTTCCCGTCTGCGACATACAGCAGGTTATTGACGCTTTCAAAGAATCGTTCTGTCTGACAACTCCTGATCCATCCCCTGTCATGATTCCCAAGGATGAGATGTTTCTTCCCCCGCAGCCGCCGCAGGTATTCCTCCGGCGGCTTTTGGCTGCGGTAGATCAGGTCGCCGAGGATATAGACAGTATCCTTCCCTGTGACCTTGTGGTTCCAGTTTTCGATGAGAGTTTCGTCCATCTCCTCGATACTGGAAAAGGGCCGATTGCAAAGGCGGATGCAGTTTTCGTGACCGAGATGCAGGTCAGAGGTAAAGAAGATCATGGGGTTTCACCCTCCTTCTTCATCCTGGGAACTGGGATTGGCTGCCATCGGCAGTATTTTGCAAGTTCATCCTGACGCTCCCGAGGCAGGTTCATAAAATCGACAATGCTCTCTCCCGGAAACCTGTCGTGGCAGTAGGCGGGAAAGACTCCCTCCGGCACGATGCCGATGGACTCCGCTCCGGTCAGGCGGGCCTTCAGTTCCTCTGTGTTTCGGATGCATACGGGAACGCCTGCCCGATAAAGCGCCAGGAAGAAACGGACCGCCTCAATCGTCCGGGTCTCCGCAAGACCGGCCACCACCAGATAGTAGCCATGCGCATCTTGGTGTACGATGCAGTCGATGTGGGTGCTGTTGCCGCCCCGGCATACCTCCCAGGGGTGACCGGTGCGGGGACGCTCCTTCAGCCACCGTGCAAAAGCTTCGGGGGAATCTCCGTCCAGCTTGGACAGTCCCTCGTCCCGCCCATCGGCGTGGAGAGCGTACTGCTCTTTTTCCGATTTCTCCGTTCCAGTGTATCCCATGGCCCGATAGCCCAGGGCACAGAAGTGATAGAATTCGTTTGCGGTCACGGATGGGAGCCGCTTGTTATTTTCCAAAGGATACCCAACCGCCGAGGTGAGAAACTCCTCCACCTCCTGCTGGGAGAAGTCCTGGAAGAACTCCTCCTTCCACTGTGGGAATACCCTCCACAGATCCCGGCGCAGGATGGTTCCGGTTCGATGCCAGATGGGCAGCTCCCGCTCCACCAGTTCCTGATAAGAACCGGTTTCCACCATCTGAACGGTGTCCCGTACCGCACCCTCCAGCCAGGCGGTGAATGGGGCGATGTCATAGGGGAAGGCGCGCTCTTTGCGGCTGTCCACCTCCAGCACATGCCGATGCCCCAAGAATATTGCCCGATACCCGATCTTCTGATCCTCGCCGGCGGCAAAGTGGAACCACGCTGCCTCCTCCGGGAACTCGGAGTGCCACCAGGTTTCAAACTCCTCAAAGCTCTCCACCTGGCCGTCCGCCCGCAGCTCCTCAAAGCTGCCGAAGTCTTCAATGGTACCTCGCTCCGCACGGAGCCATAGTTCCCAGCTTGTGTTCTCCGGGCCTGGCTCCAGCCGGTGGAGAAGGCGGAAGATCCGGTCGATGGCCGCATAGGATGTCTCGTCATAGGTGAAGGAGCAGTTGATGTTTCGGTATTCCACCCGACCCAGCCAGTTGATGTAGTGCTTGGGAATCTCTGATTTAATCCGCACTACCATAAAGGCTCCGGATGTGGGATAATAACACTATCAACGCAATGGTGGTGTATGGGGATGAAGAAACAGGAAACATTTACGG
>NZ_JBQHTM010000076.1:0-8242 GCF_052065695.1 Intestinimonas sp. HCP28S3_D6 | reverse complement strand
GCAAAGCAGCTCGCTGCCCACAACCGCCGCTCCAATAACTTCCCCATGAGACCTTTGGGTTGGCTTTCTCCTCGAGAGTTCACCGTCCAATATGTTTGACAAACCTACAAGCCGCAGTTTGAGGGGCAAAAAGAAGGACCCGGAGCATGGCTCCGGGTCTCCTCTGATTCACTGATGCTTTAGGCCAGATACTGCTTGAGGGCCTCCACCCGGTCGGTCTTCTCCCAGGGCAGGTCGATGTCGGTGCGGCCAAAGTGGCCGTAGGCGGCGGTCTGCTCGTAGATGGGCCGCAGCAGGTCCAGGTCACGGATGATGGCGGCGGGGCGCAGGTCGAAATGGCGCTCCACGATTTTGGAGAGCTCCTCTTCGGGAAGGACGCCGGTGCCGAAGGTGTCCACCAACACGGAGACAGGGTGGGCCACACCGATGGCATAGGCCAGCTCGATCTGGCACTTGCGGCACAGGCCGGCGGCCACCAGGTTCTTGGCGGCATAGCGGGCCATGTAGGCGGCAGAGCGGTCCACCTTGGTGGGGTCCTTGCCGGAGAAGGCGCCGCCGCCGTGGGCGGCGCTTCCGCCGTAGGTGTCCACGATGATCTTACGGCCGGTGAGGCCGGTGTCGCCCACAGGCCCACCCACCACGAAGCGGCCGGTGGGGTTGACGAAGAACTTGGTGTCGGCGTCGATATACTGGGCTGGGATGATGGGCTTGATGACAGTCTCCACAATGGCCTCCCGCAGATCCTTCAGGGCGATGTCGGGATCGTGCTGGGTAGAGACCACGATGGCGGGGCAGCGGACCACCTTCCCCTCCTCGTCGTACTCCACGGTGACCTGGCTCTTGCCGTCGGGGCGGACCCACTTGAGCTCGCCGCTCTTGCGGACCTGGGCCAGCCGCCGGGTGAGCCGGTGGGCCATGGAGATGGGGGCGGGCATGAGCTCGGGGGTCTCGTCGCAGGCGTAGCCAAACATCATACCCTGGTCGCCGGCACCCACCAGGTCCAGGGGGTCGCTGTCGCCGCCCTGCTGGACCTCATAGGACTGGTTGACGCCCATGGCGATGTCGGGGGACTGCTCGTCGATGGCGGTCATGACGGCGCAGGAACGGTAGTCGAAACCGTAGGCGGGATCGGTGTAGCCGATGCGCTCCACGGTGCGGCGGACGATGGAGGGAATGTCGGTGTAGTGGCTTGTGGTGATCTCACCCATGACCGTTACCATGCCAGTAGTGGTGAAGGTTTCACAGGCCACGTGGGCATGGGGATCGCTGGCCAGGATGTCATCCAGAACAGCGTCAGAGATCTGGTCGCAGACCTTGTCGGGATGTCCTTCGGTAACAGACTCAGAGGTAAATACGCGGTGACTCATAAACATTTCCTTTCTTTTTTCCGTTAGCGGTGGAAAACGGCAACAAAAAAGCGCTCCTACCGACGGAGCGCACGAGATCTTACCCTCATCTTTCGAACACTGCCGCCGGATTTGGCACCTTGCGGTCTCCCACAGGTTGCCGGGCTTCATCGGGCCGTTCCCTCCGCCACTCTTGATAAGGTTATGGAGTTGTATCTTCATTATAGCATCTTCATAGAAGATGTCAAGGCCTCTCACCTGGAACCGCACGGCAATAAATTGGAAAGTTCACAATTTCTTATAGACTTCCCAGGCGAAAGAGGGTAAAATACTTTGCACACGAATTCATTACACTTTAAGGAGGCCCCCTCATGCGCTCCGTGGACAGCTGGCTGGACCGCTTCTGCTACAAACACCCCAAACTGGGGATTCCGAATCTGATGACCATTCTGGTGGCGGGTACCGCTCTGGTCTACCTCATGGACCTTTTCAGCAACGGCATGTTTTCTGCCATGCTCTACTTCTCCCCCACCGCCATTCTGCATCACTTCCAGCTCTGGCGTCTGGTCACCTTTCTCTTCGTGCCCCTGAGCTATGAGCCCTTTACCCTGGTCCTCTCCCTGTACTTTTACTGGTGGATCGGCCGGAGCCTGGAGCAGGAGTGGGGAACTGTCAAGTTCACCGTCTTCTATGCCTGCGGAGTGCTCTTCAACATCATCTTCGGCTTCCTGGCTGGCGGCACCAGCGCCACCTACCTGAATCTTTCTCTCTTCTTCGCCTTCGCCAGCCTCTACCCTGATCTTCAGGTGCTGCTCTTCTTCATCATCCCCGTCAAGGTCAAGTGGCTGGCGTGGATCGACGCCGCCTTCTTCGCCCTCACCATTCTCTTCAACCTGATCAATCTCAACTTCGTGGGGGCGCTGCTGCCTCTTGTTGCCATCCTCAACTACGTGCTCTTCTTCTGGTCCTTCCTCCGCGACTTCACCCTCCGGACCTTCCGTCGGGCCCAGCATCAGAATTCCCGGCAGACCATCAATTTCAAAAAGGCCGCCCGGGAGGCCAGGAAGGACAAGGGCTACCTCCACAAGTGCGCCGTCTGCGGCATTACCGACGCCGACGACCCCAATATGGAGTTCCGCTACTGCTCCAAGTGCAACGGCTACTACTGCTACTGTATGAACCACATCAACAACCACGTTCACATCCAGTGACAGAATGAGATGGGAGGTATTTTCATGACGGAACAGGAACTGGTGGACCGTGCCTTTGCCATGCTGGACCGGTCCTATGCCCCCTATTCCCACTTTCCTGTAGGCGCCGCCCTGGAGTGTGCCGACGGCACCGTTTTTACCGGCTGCAACGTGGAGAACGCCGCCTACGGCTCCACCATCTGCGCCGAGCGCACCGCCGCAGTGAAGGCCATCAGCGAAGGGCACCGGGACGACTTCGTCCGCATCGCCATCGTGGGCAACTCAACCGACTACTGCTGGCCTTGCGGCTCCTGCCGCCAGTTTCTCTTTGAGTTCGCCCCCGACCTGGAGTGCCTCATCGCCCGGGGCGACCACAAATACGTAAAGCTCCCCCTCCGGGAGCTTCTAGCCCACGGCTTCGGCCCCAAATCCCTGCTGTAAATGCGTTTTTTTCACGACTGCATAAAACCTCTCCATTTTGGCCATCCTAAGACCCGGATACCAAAATGAGGAGGTTTTTTCCGTGATCGTGGATAAGATCGCCCTGATCCTCGCCATCGTGGGCGGGCTCAACTGGGGCAGCATCGGGATCTTCGGCTTTGACCTGGTGGCCTTTTTCTTCGGCGGCTCCGGCAGCGCCATCAGCCGTGTGATCTATACCCTGATCGGTCTTGCCGCCGTGTGGTGCATCTCCCTTCTGTTCCGGGACACCACCGCCGGAAAGCAGGCCTGAACGAGACCGCCGCGTATCCCTTTCGGGCATACGCGGCGGTCTTTGTCTGTCTATTCCACTTTATAAGTGAGCAGCCAGATGCTCACCGGCAGGCCGATGAGGATAACCCCCAGGCCCACAAAGCCCAGGGGCAGGCTCCGGAGGAAGAACCAGAGGAGAAATCCGGCCAAAATAGCCAGGACGGCGGCGGTGGACAGGGTAGCCCGGTGGCGCTTCTTCCCGCTTTTGCAGCACAGAGTGACGGTGAGGGAGAGCACATAGAGCCCCACCCCCAGAGCCAGCACTGTCAGGAAGCCATCACCGCCGGTCCAGGACTCCAGCTGGGCCACCCGCTCCGCTCCGTCGAAATAGATCCTGGGCCAGACATCCCTCATCTCGTCCAGGCAGAGCTGGAAAGCGACCTGCTGCAAAGCCGCACCTACAGCGATGACCACCGTCCAGGCCAGGGTCCGGCCCAGCACCGGCTGCCAGGCCGGCCTGTCGCTGGTCCGCTCCAGATCGAAGGCCCCGGTGAAGGGCCATTTCAGCCCCCGGTACACCGCCAGGCTGGCAAATGTGACCAAATGAAGGCTCAGGAGGAGCGGTACTCCGCTGCCGTTCCAGCTTGCGGCCGCATTGAAGTCATAGGTCAGCCACAGTCCCAGAAAAAAGAGCGTTCGGCCGTTCAGCAGCCCACTCTCCCGGAGCTCCCACTTGGCGCTGTTCCACAGTCCCTTCACCGGCCACCACCTCCAAAGACCTCCATGTACTTCTCCTCTACCGACACGCCCTCCCGCTGCCGCAGCCCCTCGGCGGAGGCAGACAGGACCACATAGCCCGAGCGGAGGAAGAGGACGTCGTCCAGGATGGGTTCGATGTCGTGGACCAGGTGGGTGGCCATGAGAAGGGCGTTGTGGTCCTCCATGACCTCCGCTGCCGCCGACAGGATCTTGGCCCGCTCCACCGGGTCCACGCCCCCCAGGGGCTCGTCCAGGAGATAGAGGTCGGCGTCCCGGGCCAGGAGCAGGCCCAGGTCCAGCCGCTCTGCCTGGCCCTTGGACAGCCGGGACACTGGCTCCCTCTCCGGAAGATTTCCCGACACCGCCCGGAACCGGTCCAGGTCCAGGCCCGGGAAGAGGTCCCGATACCACTGGATGGCCCGGCGCACCGTCAGTTCCCGGGGCAGCAGGGTGTGGTCGGCCATATAGGCCACCTTGGGCCGGTCCCGGCGGGCGATGGGCCTTCCGTGGAGGAGGATCTCGCCCCCGTCGGGCCGCCACAGCCCGGCGATGGTCCGCAGCAGAGTGGACTTTCCCGCCCCGTTGGGACCCAACAGGCCGGTGATGTGGCCCGGAGCCAGGAAAAAGCTGCACGCCCCCAGCACGATCTGCCCGTCCAGATACTTACAGAGCCCTTTGACTTCCAGCAGACTGTCCACCGTCTCCCTCCTCCCCGCTCAGCCGCTCGGCGGCCTCCAGCCGGGAAAAGCCCAGCCCCGCCATGCCCTTGAGGTAGGCCGCCGCCAGGGCCTGGGCCATCTCCTCCCGGAGTGCGGAGAGCCGTTCCCAGTCCCCGGTGACAAAGGAGCCCACCCCTCGCCTCGTCTCCAGCAGGCCCTCCCGCTCCAGCTCGGAGCACACCCGCTGCATGGTGTTGAGGTTGATGCCGTACCGAGCCGCCAGCGCCCGCACCGACTCCACCCGGCTCCCCGCCGGCATGCCTCCTGTCACCATCTCCCGCTTCATGTCCTCCATCACCTGGAGGTAGATGGGCACGCTGTTGCTGAACTGCATGGTGCTCCCTCCCCGTGTTTTAGTGTTCTATTTTAATAGTACACTAAAACAGAAGATTGTCAAGAAAAAAATCCTTGACAGACACCCCCCGGGGGGGTATGATAAAGATACCCCCCCGGGGGGTATTATTAGAACCATCTCACATGGGAGGGACCGGCCATGATGGCAGATCAAAAGACGGTGCTCCGGCTCTTGAAGACGGCGCGGGGACAGATGGACGGCATCATCAAAATGGTGGAGGAGGACCGGTACTGCATCGATATCTCCACCCAGGTCATGGCGGCTCAGGCCATGCTGGGCCGGGCCAACAAGGAGATCCTCACCGCACACCTGAAGCACTGTGTCAACACCGCCCAGACCCAGGCCGAGCGGGAGGAGAAGATCGACGAGCTGGTGGATATGCTGGGCAAGATCCTAAAGTAGTTCTTTTTCTTGAAAGAAAAAGAACCAAAAAGAACTTTGGGCTTTAAACTTGTTCCAATATGCAGACTTTTTCTTCTATTTTGCAGTTCTCAAACCGAAAGCGTGGTGACCCCAATGAAACAAAAATTTACGGTAACGGGTATGAGCTGCGCCGCCTGCTCCGCCCACGTGGACAAGGCGGTGCGGAAGCTGGAGGGCGTCAGCGAGGTCAATGTGAACCTGCTGGGCGGCTCCATGACGGTGGAGTACGACCCCGCCGCCGAGTCCCCGGAGGCCATCATCGCCGCCGTGGACGCCGCCGGCTACGGCTGTGCGCTGCCCCAGGCGGCAGCCGACAAGAGCGACGCCCGGGTGGATGCCCGGGCCGAGGCCGCCAGACAGATGGAGGAGGAACTCAGCGGCATGAAGCACCGGTTCCTGGTGTCCCTGTGCTTCCTGGTGCCCCTCTTCTACATCGCCATGGGCCACATGATGGGCTGGCCCCTCCCCGCCTTCTTCCACGACAGCCGGAACGCCCTGGCCTTCGCCTTTATCCAGTTCCTGCTGGTGCTGCCCATCATGTATATCAACGACAAGTACTACCGGGTGGGCTTCAAGACCCTCTTCCACGGCGCCCCCAACATGGACTCCCTCATCGCCGTGGGCTCCGCCGCCGCCGTGATCTACGGCGTCGCCGCTATCTTCCAGATCGGCTACGGCCTGGGCCACGGCGACATGGAGCGGGTGGAGCACTGGGCCATGGACCTCTACTTCGAGTCCGCCGGCATGATCCTCACCCTCATCACCCTGGGCAAGTTTTTGGAGACCCGGTCCAAGGGCAAGACCTCCCAGGCCATCAGCCGCCTCATGGACCTGGCTCCCAAGACGGCCACCGTCCTCCGGGACGGCGTGGAGACCGAGGTGCCCGTGGAGGAGGTATCGGTGGGCGACCTCATCCTGGTCCGGCCCGGCGCCTCCATCCCCGTGGACGGGGTGGTCACCCAGGGCAGCTCCTCCGTGGATGAGTCCGCCCTCACCGGCGAGTCCATCCCTGTGGAGAAGGGCCCCGGCGACAAGGTGGTCTCTGCGGCCATCAACAAGTCCGGCTCCTTCACCTTCCGGGCCACCCGGGTGGGCGACGACACCACCCTGGCCCAGATGATCGCTCTGGTGGACGAGGCCGCCTCCTCCAAGGCCCCCATCGCCAAGCTGGCCGACAAGGTGGCCGGGGTCTTCGTCCCCGTGGTCATGACCATCGCCGCCGTCACCGCCATCGTCTGGCTCATCGCCACCGGCGGCGACATCACCCGGGCTCTCACCGCCGGGGTGGCCGTGCTGGTCATCTCCTGCCCCTGTGCCCTGGGCCTGGCCACCCCCGTGGCCATTATGGTGGGCACCGGCAAGGGCGCTGAAAACGGCATTCTCATCAAGTCCGCCCAGGCCCTGGAGACCCTCCATAGCATCCAGACCATTGTCCTGGACAAGACGGGCACCGTCACCCAGGGCAAGCCCAGGGTCACCGACATTCAGCCCGCTGACGGCGTCACTGAGGAGGAGCTTCTCTGCGTGGCCGCCTCCCTGGAAAAGCCCTCCGAGCATCCTCTGGCCGAGGCCATCGTGGCCGAGGCGGAGGAGCGCAGCATCCCCCTGGTCCCCGCCGAGGGCTTCCAGGCCCTCCACGGTCGGGGCGTGCAGGCCGACCTTCAGGGTTCCGCCTTCCTGGCGGGCAACCGGGCCATGATGGAGGAGCACGGGGTGAACCTTGGCGGCTACCTGGCCGCCGCCGACGCCCTGGCCGAAAACGGCCGGACCTCCCTCTACTTCGCCCAGGACGGCAAACTTTTGGGGGTCATCGCCGTGGCTGACACGGTAAAGCCCACCAGCGCCGCCGCCATTTCCGCCTTCCGTGACCTGGGCATCGACGTGGTCCTCCTCACCGGCGACAACAAGCGCACCGCCGACGCCATCGGCCGGGAGCTGGGAGTGAGCACCGTCATCGCCGAGGTGCTGCCCCAGGATAAGGAGCGGGTCATCGCCGACCTCCAGGCCCAGGGCAAGAAGGTGGCCATGGTGGGCGACGGCATCAACGACGCCCCCGCCCTGGCCCGGGCCGACGTGGGCCTGGCCATCGGCGCCGGCACCGACGTGGCCATCGAGTCCGCCGACATCGTCCTCATGAAGAGCGACCTCATGGATGCCGTCACCGCCGTGGAGCTCTCCAAGGCCACCATCCGCAACGTGAAGGAAAACCTCTTCTGGGCGTTTTGCTACAACTCCATCGGCATCCCCCTGGCCGCCGGCGTCTTCTTCCCCATTCTAGGGTGGCAGCTCTCCCCCATGTTCGGCGCCGCCGCCATGAGCCTGAGCTCGGTGAGCGTGGTATCCAACGCCCTGCGGCTCAAACTCTTCAAGCCCAAGCACACCGCCCCGGCCTCCCCGGAGGTCCCCGTGGAACCCAAACCCACAAAATCCACACCGCAAAATGAAAAAGGAGTGTCTGTTATGGAAAAGAAGATCATGATCGAAGGTATGATGTGCCAGCACTGCGTGGCCCACGTCACCAAGGCCCTCACCGGCCTGCCCGGCGAGTCCGCCACCGTGTCCCTGGAGGACAAGTGCGCCACCGTCAGCGGCCCCGCCACCGACGAGGAGCTCAAGAAGGCCGTGGAGGAGGCCGGCTACCAGGTGGTCTCCATCCAGTAACCAAAGCCTACAGGAAGAGGGCGGGTCCACTGAGTGGACCCGCCCTCAGCTTGTCGAAAAAGTGTCCATACGCTGGATTTTGTACAAGAGCCTCGC
>NZ_JBQHTM010000075.1:0-8672 GCF_052065695.1 Intestinimonas sp. HCP28S3_D6 | reverse complement strand
CAAGAAAGGGGCGAAATAGTCAGTCAAGGAGGGGGATTTCGATTTCCCCCTCCTTGACAATCCACCCCTTAAAACGACCAAGCACAGGGGGGCCGCGGCCCCCCTATTGGATGTACCCCCGGGGGGCCTTCTATCGCCACGTCATTCGCACCGCCGGCTTACTCCGTAACGCCGCCGGTGCACGGAGGCCGGTGGACCACCAGCGGGCGGATGATCTCCGCCCCTGCCAAAAATTTCACAAAATCTTTATCGTCAACCGCCTATCTGGTATGGTACAATGGTCCCCGAGGTGAACGAACTTTGGAACTCCTGGAATGGCTGCGTGAAACGGAACTGGGGGCCATGGTCTCCACCATACTGGTGTCCATGGTGCCCGTCCTGGAGCTGCGCTTCGGTATCCCCTGGGGGGTGGCCCACGGACTGTCCCACTTTGCCGCTTTTGTGGCCGCCGTCATCGGCAACATGATCCCCCTGCCCTTCATCGTGGTCTACATCCGCCGCATTTTCAAGTGGATGCGCCGCCACCTGCCCCAGTTTGACCGGCTCCTGGACAAGCTGGAGGCCAAGGCCCACCTGAAGGGCCGCAAGGTCACCAAATACCGCTATCTGGGCCTGATGATCTTCGTGGCCATCCCCCTGCCCGGTACCGGCGGCTGGACCGGCGCCCTGGTGGCTGCCTTCCTGGACATGCGCCTGCGAAAGGCCATGCCCGCCATCTTCGCCGGCGTCCTCATTGCCGGGTTCCTGATTACCGGCATCACCTACGGTTTCACCTCGATTTTTTGACCCTTTCCCACCTCCGCGCATAGGATGGCGCGGAGGTGGATCATTTTGCTGTACGCTGCTGGAGAGATCATTCTGTCCCTGTTGGCCGTTTTCGGCCTCTTTTCCGCCCTGTGGCTCCTCTTCCGCCGGGCCATGTTCGCCCAGGCCGGGGACCAGCCCGGCGCCTGCGCCGTGGTGGCTGCCCGGGGGGACGGCTCCGGCCTGGAGCAGACCGTGAAGGAGCTTTTGTGGCTGCGGCTGGGGGGCGGTCGGCACTACACCGTACTCATCGCCGACGCCGGCCTGGACACGAAGGGCAAGGCCATGGCCGCCGCCCTGGCCAACAGCCTGCCCGCGGTGCTGGTCTGCCCCATGGAGCGGCTCACCGATTACCTGGACCTCCTGTGAGGTCCTATCTTGACTGGAAGGAAGTAGGATGCACGTGGAGGCGACCAAAGAGCTCACCCTGATGGAGGGGACGGTGGAGTCCGTCATCTTCCGCAACGAGGAAAACGGCTACACCGTCCTCCGCCTCAGCGTGGGGGACGGGGAGCCGGTGACGGTGGTGGGCTGCATGCCCGGCGCCGCCCCCGGCGAGGGTCTGGCTGTCCAGGGCACCTGGGGCCGCCACTCCTCCTACGGCGAGCAGTTCAAGGCCGAGATCGTGGAGCGGCGCATCCCCGTGGGGGAAAAGGCCATCTTTGAATACCTGGCCTCCGGCGCCATCAGGGGGGTGGGTGCCGCCACCGCCCGGCGGCTGGTGGAGGAATTCGGCTCCGACACCTTCCACATCCTGGAGGAGCACCCCGAACAGCTCACCAAGATCAAGGGCATCACCCGCAAGCGGGCCCTCCAGATCGGGGAGGCCTTCCGGCTCCAGATGGGCATGCGGCGGCTGCTGGACTTTCTGGGGGAGCACGGCCTGCCCCTCCAGCTGGGCATGCCCCTCTACCGCCGCTACGGCGACCTGGCCCTGGACGTAATCCGGGACAACCCCTACCTGCTGGTGGATGAAGAGCTGGGGGTGTCCTTCTCCACCGCCGACGAGCTAGCCCTGGCCATCGGCCTGGACGGGGAGGACCCCCAGCGGCTGGAGGCCGGTCTCCTCTTCGAGCTCACCCACAACCTCAACAACGGCCACACCTTCCTCCCCGCCCAGAAGCTGCTCCGGGCCACCGAACAGCTCATCGGCGTGGGAGAGGCCGGACTCACCGAGGCCCTGGACTCCCTGGAGCACCAGGGGCTCCTCACCCGGGAGGAGGTGGCCGGGGAGGACGCCTGCTACCTCTCCTCCATCCAGGAAGCGGAGGAGTACGTGGCCTGGCGGCTGGAGGAGATGTGCACCCGTGAACTCCCCCCCCCCGCCCACCTGGACCGGCTGCTGGACAACATCCAGGCCGACCAGGGCATCACCTACGCTCCCCAGCAGAGGGAGGCTGTGGCTCTGGCAGCGGAGCGGCAGGTGATGCTCCTCACCGGCGGACCCGGCACCGGCAAGACCACCTGTCTCCGGGGGGTGCTGGCCCTCTTTGACGCGCTGGGACTGGAGACCGCCCTGGCCGCCCCCACCGGCCGGGCCGCCAAGCGGTTGGGGGAGGCCTGCGGCACCGAGGCCGCCACCATCCACCGGCTACTGGAGACCCAGTTCGACCAGCACACCGGGCAGCTCATCTTTGCCCACGACGAGGACGAGCCCCTCTCCGCCGACGCCGTCATCGTGGACGAGACCTCCATGGTGGACGTGCCCCTCATGCGGGCCCTTCTGGCCGCCCTTCGGAACGACTGCCGCCTCATCCTGGTGGGCGACCCCGACCAGCTTCCCTCCGTGGGGCCGGGCAATCTCCTCTCAGACCTCATCCGCAGCGGCAAGGTGCCCACCATCTGTCTCACCGAGATCTTCCGGCAGGCCGCCGAGAGCGCTATCGTCATGAACGCCCACCGGGTGGACCGGGGTGAGCTCCCCGACCTCACCAACCATCAGAAGGACTTCTTCTTCCTCCGCCGCCGGGACCCGCTGCGGACGGCGGAGACCATCGTGGAGCTGGTCCAGACCCGGCTGCCCCAGAACATGGGCATCCCCGCCGACCAGATCCAGGTCCTCTCCCCCACCCGTAAGCACCAGAGCGGCACCCTGGCCCTCAACCAGCGGCTCCAGGAGGCCCTCAATCCCGCCCAGCCCGGCAAGGGGGAGCGGCGGTTCGGCCCCTACCTCTTCCGCCTGGGGGACCGGGTCATGCAGGTGAAGAACAACTACGACATCATGTGGAAGGACCGGGAGGGCCGCTCGGCGGGCCTGGGGGTCTTCAACGGCGACATCGGCCGCATCACCGACATGGACCCCCGGGGCGAGGTCATCACCGTGGACTTCGACGGGCGGCTGGTGGAGTACGGCCCCGAGATGCTGGGCGAGCTGGAGCCCGCCTACGCCATGACCGTCCACAAGGCCCAGGGCAGCGAGTACCGGGCCGTCATCCTGGCCGCCAGCGACGGCTCCCCCATGCTCCTCTCCCGGGGCGTCCTCTACACCGCCATCACCCGGGCCCGGGAGCTCTTCATCCTGGTGGGCGACGACGAGAAGGTGGCCCAGATGGTGCGCAACGACCGCCAGCAGCGCCGCTACTCCGGGCTCAGGGCACGGCTGGCCAGGGGGTCGTAAGGAGACACGCACCGGGTTGTGCACCCCGCACTTCTATAAAACCTTCCTCCTTCCAGGGAGAAGAAGGTAGTACTGCCACTATGGGGCCCCCGCGCGAGCCCAGCGGAGCGGGTCGCGTGGGGAGAGGACGAGCAAGGGAGCGGAGTGAGAAATGCCCGCCAGGGCGTTTTGAACGGTGCGGACTTTGCGAGGACGACAAAACCCGTTTCTTTTTCCCTGCTGGAAAAAGAACGGTTTTTGCAATCCAAAGAAAAAGGGGCTCCCGTGCGGGTTAGCTGATTCCAAATAGTGATCCGGCGGCCCGTCTTTACGCCCCGTAGAGGACCAGCACCGTCCACAGGTGACTCCGCCGGTGGAACAGGGACAGGCTGTGGTCCTATCCCACATTTTTTCGCCGCCTGCGTGGGTGGAGGTCAGGGCGTGGTGCCGCTGCCTGGTATTCTCTCTGTTGCGGCGTGGGTAGGCATCGGGGCGTGGCGGTGTTGCTTAGTGTTTCCTCTATCGTGGGACACAGCAATCGGAGGCCCCGGGGGTACATCCAATAGGGGGGCCGCAGCCCCCCTGTGTTTGGTCGTTTTAAGGGGTGGATTGTCAAGGAGGGGGAAATCGAAATCCCCCTCCTTGACTGACTCTTTCGCCCCTTTCTGGTCATTCAGAAAGGGGCCCGCCGGAGGCAATCCAAAGCAAAAACGTCCCAAAAAGATTTTGTGCGTGCAATTGCACGCTTTCCTCCGTTTCGACACGGAAATCACATACCATAGCCTTAGAAGGTGCACGCATTTTTGTGCAGTTAAGGAGTATGGTATGGCTACAAAAGATGTGAAACACATTGGGCTCCGTGTCAGCCCCGAGGTCCACAACAAGCTGCGCTATCTCGCCACATATGAGGGGCGGACGATCAACGGTCAGGTCCAATACCTCATTTTGCAGTGCATCCGGGAATTCGAAAAGGAGCACGGTCCTATCGACCTGGAGGAGCCATCATGACCGGGCCGGTGGAGGTCCTGCTGGACCTGATCTTCCCGCCCAAGTGCGTCTTTTGCAAAAAGCTGCTGCGCAAGGGCGAGGACGGCATCTGCGCCCGCTGTCAGGAGCACCTGCCCTGGTGCGTGGGACCGGAGGCCGAGCAGAGCATGGAGTTTATTTCCCTGTGCGCTTCCCCCCTCTGGTACCAGGACGAGGTGCGAGAATCCTTCCACCGCTACAAATTCAAGGGCTCACGGGGCTACGCCAAGGTCTATGGCCGCCTCATGGCCCAGTGCGTCCGGGACCATCTGGCGGGGCGGTACGACCTCATCACCTGGGTGCCCTTGTCGGAGCAGCGCCGGAAGGCCCGGGGCTATGACCAGGCTATGCTTCTGGCGGAGGCCGCCGCCCTGGAGCTGGGGGACGTAGCCGCCGAGACCCTCACCAAGGTGCGGGACACCAGCGCCCAGTCCGGCCTGGGTAAGGACGACAGCGCCCGCCGGGCCAACGTGCTGGGGGCCTACCGCCCCACCGACCCGGAACTCATCGCCGGACAGCGCATCCTGCTCATGGACGACGTGGTCACCACCGGCTCCACCCTTTCCGAGTGCGCCCGGACCCTGCGCACCGCCGGAGCCGCCGATGTGGTCTGCGTTACCCTGGCCCGGGCCAGGAAATAGCTCCCAACCCGCCCGATCTGGGTCGACCACCGCATAAAGACGGTTTTGCCCCCCTTTACAGGGCGATTTTCGTGTCTTCTTTTTGAAATTGAGGTTGAAATGCGTCGGAACTCCCTATATAATAGTGCTACTAGACCGGCCTGACCGCCGGGGAGCTTCGTTTCGTTGAGGCCTGCCGGCCTCCGGCGGGGCACTTTTTCAGCCGTCATTTTGCAAAGGGGATAAACTATGGGTCTCTTGGCTAAAATAAAGGAAAAGCTTAAATTGTTTCGAGGTGCTGGTATGTTCGCGAAAGACATCGGTATCGATCTGGGTACCGCTTCCATTCTGGTTTACGTAAAGGGCAAGGGCGTGGTGCTGCGGGAGCCCTCCGTGGTGGCCATGGACAAGGACAAGGGCACCCTCCTCAAGGTGGGCACCGAAGCCCAGCAGATGCTGGGCCGTACCCCCGGCAACATCGTGGCCATCCGCCCCCTTCGTGAGGGCGTCATCTCCGACTTCGACATGACCGAACGCATGCTCAAGGAGTTTATCCGCAAGGCCGCCTCCTTCCGCCTCTTCAAGCCCCGCGTGGTCATCTGCGTCCCCTCCGGCATCACCGAGGTGGAGGAGCGCGCCGTGGTGGACGCCGGTATTCAGGCGGGTGCCCGCCGGGTCTTCCTCATCGAAGAGCCCCTGGCCGCCGCCATCGGCGCCGGTATCGACATCACCAAGCCCGACGGCCACATGGTGGTGGACATCGGCGGCGGCACCACTGACATCGCCGTCATCTCTCTGGGCGGCATCGTGGAGTCCACCTCTATCAAGATCGCAGGCGACCAGTTCGACGAGGCCATCATCAAGTACATACGCCGGAAGCACAACGTGCTCATCGGCGAACGTACTGCTGAGGAGATCAAGATGCAGATCGGCTGCGTCTTCCCCCGCCCTGAGGAGCAGTCCTTCGAGGTCAAGGGCCGCTGCCTCATGACCGGCCTGCCCCGGGTCTTCACCGTCACCTCCTCCGAGATGATCGAGGCCTTCGAAGAGGTCTCCACCCGCATCCTGGAGGCCATCCACGGCGTGCTGGAGCGCACGCCCCCCGAGCTGGTGGCCGACATCTCCACCAACGGCATCGTTATGACCGGCGGCGGCAGTTTGGTCTGGGGCTTTGACAAGCTCATCGAGTCCCACACCGGTATCGAGACCTATGTAGCCGACGACGCCATCTCCTGCGTGGCCTACGGCACCGGCAAGAGCCTGGAGTGGGTGGGCGAGATGCAGGATGGCACCATGAACATCTCCCGCCGGAAGCAGATGAACTGAGGCGGCGCACACCTTTACAAAAAACAAGCGGGATGGCGCGTCTGCGCCATCCCGCTTTCCGTCTCCGATTTTACAGTCCGGGGATCGTCCCGGCGTTTTTCTCCTCCCGTACCCGGATCCCGTGGAGCATCAGCTCACTGTACGGGGTGGGAATGCCGTGCTTCTTGCCCAGCTCCACCATGGCACCGGCGAAGAGGTCCACCTCTGTCTTCTTCCCCCGCTCCAGGTCCTGGAGGGTGGATGGCCGGTTGGCCGGGTTCTGGCCGTAGGTCACCTTGTCCCGGGCCGCCCGGTCGGCCTCGGTGAGCTCCACCCCGGCCTCGGCTTTGGCCACTTCTGCCACCTCGGCCATGAGGGCCTTGCGGATGGCGTCGGCCTCGCTGCCCGGCCGGTAGGCCCCATAGGGCACCCCCAGCAGGGCGCAGGGCAGATTCTCGCTGACGTTACCCATGAACTTCACCCACAGGCAGCGGAGCATATCCGGCTCCACCGAATAGCGGATGCCCGCCCGGTCAAAGAGGTCGGCCAGGGCCTTCACCCGCTCGCTCCACACCTCGTTTTTGGCCTCCCCGAAGCGGATGAGTCCCCGCTGGGTGTCGAAGTGGGCCACCTCGTTCTCCATGGAGGAGGCCACCCACATGCTGGCGTAGAGCACCTTATCTATGCCGTACACCGCCCCGGTCTGCCGGGCACAGTTCAGGCCGTTGAGCACCGGCAGCAATATGGTGTCCGGCCCCACCTGATTGGCCACCTGTCCCAAGGCCTCCTCCAGGGCGTAGTCCTTCACGGCGATGATGACCAGGTCCGCCGGGCCGGTCTCCTCCCCCGGCTCCACTATGGATAGACGGTAATCCTCCCCATTGATGGTGACGCCCCGCTCCAGCCGTTTTCTCCGCTCGCCATCGGCCATCACCCGAAAGTCATTCCCCAGGACCTTTTGCAATCCCGGGGTAAAAAAGGCGCCCATGGCCCCCAGGCCGATGAGCACCGCGCTTTTGATTTGCTTCATCTCCACAGCCTCCCCGTTTCCCGCCCTCCGGCGATTCTATTTCAAGCCCTCATTGTACGCCCTCATGTCGCCGCCGTCAACGGCGGAATTACCATTTGTTTGAGCATGCTCATATCCACTACCTGCAAGGAGGTCTTCCCATGTCCGAGCTCATCTTCAACGCTCTTCCCCTCACCGAGGCGGAACAGGCTCAATTCAAAGCCGCCGCCCCCGGTGTAGAACAGCGTTTTCTTCCCCTCATGGACAACAGCGGTCTCACCGTCCCCCTCTCCGATCCCACCCTGGTAGAAGGGGCCACCGTAGTGCTGGGCAGTCTGCCCGCCGATGTGCTCTCCGCCTCCCCCACCCTGAAGTGGCTCCAGACCTGGAGTGCCGGAGTGGACGTCTACCTGAAGCCCGGCGCCCTCCCCGACGGCGCCATGCTTACCTCCGCCGTTGGGGCCTATGGCCCCTCGGTGGCCGATCACCTCTTCGCCTGTCTTCTGGCCCTCATGAAGCGCCTACCCCAGTACCGGGACCAGCAGCGGGGCCACTGCTGGTCCGACCTGGGTACGGTAAAGACCCTCGCCGGCGCCACCGTGCTGGCAGTGGGGGCCGGAGATATTGGGCAGCGTTTTGCCGCCCTATGCCAGACTATGGGGGCCCACACCGTGGGCCTCAAGCGCACCGTCTGTCCGCCTCCCGCCGGTCTGGACGAGGTCCGCACCCTGGACGAGCTGGACCAGTGGCTGCCCAAAGCCGATGTAGTGGTTCTGGCCCTCCCCCAGACCCCCGCCACCATCCACATCATGGACCAGCGCCGGCTGGACCTTATGAAGGACGACGCCATCCTCCTCAACGGAGGCCGTGGCTCCGCCATCGACCCCCAGGCCCTGGCCGAGACCCTCCGGGTGGGCCGCCTGTGGGGGGCCGCCCTGGACGTCACCGAGCCGGAGCCCCTCCCCGCCGACTCCCCCCTCTGGGACATCGACAACCTGATCCTCACCCCCCATGTGGCCGGCGGCCTCCACCTGGAGGGCACCCGGGAGCGGATCGTGGCCATCGCCCTGGAGAACCTGAAGCGCTATCTGGCCGGGGAACCCCTGAAAAACCGCATGAAGTAAGCCAAAAGGCACAGAGCGTTATAAATGCGCTCTGTGCCTTTTCTTGGCTTGACATACCTAGAACTCCGAGGTATATTATACCTAGGGAACCTCTGAATAAAAGCCTTTATCCTGTTTCTACTCAATGTATTAGCCGCCATTTGCGCTTGGTTAAGGTGATTTCAGTGCAAAATAGCCATTATTTATCT
>NZ_JBQHTM010000074.1:0-8797 GCF_052065695.1 Intestinimonas sp. HCP28S3_D6 | reverse complement strand
TATACAGGCATACCGTACTGATCTGGCCTTTTACACCAACGGGCGGAGCGTATGCCTTACAGAGCTGAAAGGATATCAGGCCGCTGTCGGTCAGCCGGTCATCCAGCCCCGTCGTCCAAACAGCCGTTTGGATAAGGTGCGCCATATGTTCAGTAAGATTCCTTGATACGCCACAGCAAGGATGGTTATTGCATTTCCCTGCCTTTCGTGGTAAAATGTAGTTGTAAACCACCAGAGAAAACAACAACCCTGCTACCCCCCGTTATCACCACCGATAACAATTTGATAACAGCCCATCGTATAGGGCTGGATAATATGGACACATCAAATAATCAAAAAAATGAGGTATCAAATTTATGAAGCAAAATCCGTTAAATATGATGCCCAACAACGAGTGGGAATAAACGGCCATTTCGCATATCACGCAGAAAAAGTGAATAATACCCAAGGAAAATGAAACAAAACCCCGAAATATACGGAATAAAAATCCGTATGTTTCGGGGATTTTTTTGTTGGAGTAACAGAAAGGTAACACGACCGGCCGAAATTCAAAAATCCGGCTCCGGCGTCGGCGGATCGTCATCATCAGAGGATGGCACCGGAGCGGCCGCAGCCTTCTCCTGGTCGTGGCGGTTTTTGATGTCGCCCAGAGCGCAGGCCAGAGCTTGGCCCTTGTCCGGGTACAGGTGAGAATAGGTGCCCAGCGTGGTCGTCACCTTTTCATGCCCAAGGCGGTCGGCCACAAGCAGCGGATCGGCTCCGCTGTTCACAAGCATCGAGGCGTGCGAATGTCGAATATCATGCACCCGGATCAATTTGACGCCAGTGCGGGCGCAGCAGCGCTTCAGCTGGTCATTTACCCAATATTTCGTAAACGGGAAAAGCCGCTCATCCGGGTCGTATTCATACAGCCTGGCCGCATAGTCCCGCAGCATATCCATCAGAAAAGACGGGCACGGAATGAAGCGCCGGCTTTTCGGCGTTTTCGGCTCCTGGATCAAGTCCTCCCCATCCAGCCGGGTATAGCTCCGCCGGATATGAATGCCGGAACGGTCGAAATCCACATCGTTCAGCGTGAGGGCCAGCAACTCCCCCTCACGCATCCCCGTCCAAAAAAGGACGTTGAAGGCGACGGAGGCCGTCGGATCTCCATCCATGCCGGCGATGAATTGGTCAAATTCGTCCAGTGTCCAGAAATCCATCTCATCTGCGTTTCTCTTCCCCATGGAGCCGGCCGCCATTGCCGGATTTTGCGAAAGGCCATAATACTGGACGGCATAGTTGAATACGGCCGTCATTTGATTGTTGATCGTTTTTAGATACGTCGGGGCGTACCCCTTCCCCATCATTTCCGTCTGCCATTTTCGGATTTTCGTGGGCGTTATATCGGCGACGGCCTGATCCCGGAAATAGGGCAGAATTTTTTTATCGAATATCCAGACCTTCGACTCGTATGTCGTCGGCCGCAGCCGGGCCTTTGCGTCGGCCATGTAGAGCTCGACCAACGACCCGAAAGTCATGTCGAGATTTCCGGCCTCCTTGGCCGTGTAGTTCCGTTCGTATTCCAGGGCATCAGCCCGGCGGGAAAAGCCGGATTTTTTGATCTGCTTCCGTTTCCCCGTCCAGTCAGTCACCCGGAAAATGCAATACCATTTCCCGGTTTTTTGATTTTTATATACCGACATCGTCACACCATCTTAGAGGTATCAACCCGGAGCTGCCGCTTGCATTTCGGACAGGTGAACATCATCACATCGCCGGGTTTGTTCACGACGACCTGGAATTTTTCAGAGCACGGGCAGGATATTTCAATCCGGCGCGGCTCCGGTTTGGAGGCGACCTTCTCCGCCTTTTTCCGTGCGCGGCGGTCGCGGATTTTTTTGAATAGCGACAACCCGGCGAACGCGGTTATTCCAAGCAGACTTCCGATTGACTCCAGAAGCGCCCCGCCGATAAAAAACACGACCAAAATGCCAAGCAGTATAATCACGATAATCATGCAGATACCTCCGTTTCAGTCCCAGCGCCACGGAATTCCCAGGCGCCGGCATTCCAGTTTTAAGCGTTCTTTTCAAGAATTGTTGTTTTATCGGACGATCCTTTCACTTCGTCCAAGGTTTTGATCGCCTGCAGGCAGCGCAGCGCGGAGGCCATGGCTTCGTCGGAAAGGCCGTCCAAGTATGAAATAGCTTCGAGATATGCCGGGTTTGTTGGTGGCAGATCGTCGGATGATCGCTCGGGCGCCGGCGTTTGGTCATCCGTTAGGCCCGCAAGGAAATCAAGAGACACGCCGAAATGTTGGGCAAATTTCCGCTGCATGTCGATGCTCGGCACCCGATCCCCGTTTTCGTATTGTGACAATGTGGAATTTCCGATGTGGAGCTTTGAGGCAAGCTCCCGCTGAGTGAGCCCATCACGGGCTCGTAAAAATTTAATGCGCGAACCGATGACGTTTTGCATACGAAACCCTCCTCGATTTCTCAATATGAGAAATTATATCACGCAAGTTCGCAGTATTAAATATGCGAAATGCGAAATGTGAAATTTGCTCTTGACTTTCACGATTTGAGAAATTATAATTAGGCTGTAAATCCTCAAAGTGAGGGCGCAGAAAGGACGTGAAAGCACATGAGGCAAATTGAGGACATCAGGAAAGCCAGGGGCTTTACCCAGGAATATGTCGCCGCAAACGTAGGCGTCGCAACATCCAGCTATAACCAGTATGAAACGGGTGCCCGCAACATCCCCGCGGATGTCGCAGAGAGGATCGCAAGCGTTCTTGGCGTGGACGTTGGAGAAATTTTTTTGCCCATTAAATTCACAATTCGAGAGCATATTGCAGAATAATTCTCGACAAGAGAGCAATCAACACCAAGGAGGACACACATGAACGACTACAGGATCACCTTCGACACCAAGGACGCAGTCGGGCAGGCCATCGTCACGGCCATCGACGAAAAGGACGCCCGCCGCACCTTCAAGGAGGAAAGCGAGATCGGAACAGTCATCACGGCCATCGAACTGATCCGGGAGAACGTCACGGCCACCAAGGCCCAGGAACGCAGAGCCCTGGGGAAGATCAAGGACATCCTGGCGCCCCTTGGGCCCAACAGTTACGTCGCCACCGCCTTCGAGGGCTGCCTCCGGGACGCGGAGGACAACATCGAGGACGACGCGGCCTACAGCATGAAAGGCCGGTATGAGACGGCCCAAGAAAAGCTCCATCAGGAAATCGCGGAGCATCAGGCCACAAAAAAGGAGCTGGAGCGGGCCAGGATGGCGCTCCGGGACGCGGAAAACGATGCAGAATTCCTGGCACGGCGGGCCCTGTCCCCGGATGACCTCACAGACATCGCGCAGCTCATCGCCGACAAGGTGCTCGGCTTCGGCAAAGAGGTCAGCAACGCGGCGGCCCGCATCGTGGAGGCGGCGGAGCAGCCGGATAGCGCGGCCTTCCAAAACGCCGTCAAAGACCACCGGGCGGCCCAGACAGACCTCCATTATTACACAGCCCTCCTGTCGAGGGTGAACACAGCCAAGGTCGCCGCCCAGCATGGCGGCGCGGAGACCTGAGAGGAGGCACAGACATGGCAAAGGCAGCAAGCGCAGCGGAGCCCAGCAGAATGATCCGGGTTGAGGAGGTCATGGACATCCTGCAGATCAGCAAGTCCGCGGCATATCACACAATGCAGCGGATCAACAAGGAGCTCCAGGACAAGGGCTACATCACACATTCCGGCCGTGTTCCGAGGTCGTACCTCATGGAACGCTGCGGCCTGCAAGGAGGAAATTAACGTGAGTTTCAGAAAGACAATCCGGGCAGTTGGGGCTGCACTGCTCATAGCTGCGGCCATGATCTGGATGTCGTCAGTGGTAGGAAGCAAGGACGCCGAAACCGTTGACGTATCTGCGGCTCCGACGCCGACAGTGATATTGATCGCGGAGGGTACGGGGGCTGCAGCCGACGGCTACCGGGGCATCGAGCCAAACGTAACCGAGGACAACATCCCGGATCGCGCCGGCTTTACATATTACCCGGAAGTTAGCCTGGACAGAGTGACGCAGGATTTCATCTTCGTAGAGGCCAGCGAGGCCGCCGTCGATTACGAATTAGTCCTGGCCATTATCATCCACGAAAGCCGCTGCGACCCGGACGCCATCAGCGCGACCAACGACTACGGCCTCATGCAGATCAACCGGGTCAACCACGAATGGCTGGCGGAGGAGTACGGGCTGACCAACATGCTCGACCCGCGGCAGAACATCATCGCAGGCATCACGATCCTGTCTCAGCTGTCCAAATATGACGACGGTACGAGCGCCGGGCTCCACAAGGTTTTGATGGCGTACAACATGGGCCCAACCGGGGCAGCAAAGGCCTGGGAAGCCGGAATATACAGCACCGAATACAGCAAGGCGACCCTACAGATCAGGGACGACCTGCTTGGCGGAAAATACGGAAAAGAGGAGGCATAAACATGGAGGTCATCGAGATCAGCGGATACATGCCGCAGCGCCGGCAGCAGGACGCCAGCAAAAAGCGCAAGGCAGACACGGCCCGGTTATTGAATGCGGCGAATGCGGCGGTCAGGGTTGGCCTGTTCACCGGAACGGCGGCCATGGTCTGCAAGGCGGTCGTCTGGGCGGCGGAGGTCGCGCAGGGGCGGCTTTCCATCCCCGGCGGGGAGATTTTCACCATCCCCTTCATCGTGGCTCTGTTCGCGGTCGGTTACGTCCTTCGGGGCGACGTGGAGGCCATCCGGCGCCGGAAACGCCGGGAGCAAAGGAGGCGGGCACATGAGCAGCGCAGCAAATGAGGAGGCCGTCCGGGATGAGGTCAGCTTCAGACTTGGCCGGGAGTTGCCGGACGCGTTCTGGCGGGATATGTACGGCCGGGCAAAAAACAAGCTCCGCCACATCATCACCCTTTTCGGGGATGCGGACGGAGCGAGAAACACGGTTGATTATATCGCCCAGCTCACCATCGAGGCCATCCGGGCGGAGTGCATGACGCAGTACACCCGCGCCATGTATGAGCAGAAAAAAGAGGGAGCCGACACGAATGCCGACCCCCAAGGACACACGAACATCATACCGCAAAAAGCCCAGCGAAGTCAAGCGGCTTTTGCATAAAGGAGGACACACACCATGAAGATCATCGACATCAAATTGACCAATTTCCAGGGTATCTCCTCCCTGGAGATCGAGCTGGACGGTAAAAGCGCGTCCATCTATGCGCCAGCAAGAAAACATTCTGAGAAGCCCGGGGAAGCCAGGGATAAAATTGTGCAGCTTGTTGGTGATTTACCTAGGATTGAACTATTTGCCAGACAACGGGCTCCAGGATGGGATGCGTGGGGAGATGAAGTAGATAGATGGGGGGACTGTCTATGAGCACCGGCCAAATTAACCTCCTCGATGAAATTATCGTGGACAACTTTGCCGGCGGGGGCGGAGCCTCTACCGGGATGGAGCTGGCTACAGGCCGGGTGGTGGACATTGCCATCAACCATGACCCTGACGCAATTCTGATGCACCGAACCAACCACCCCCACACCACCCACTACCAAGCAAGTGTTTGGGACGTGGACCCCGTGGAGGTCTGCCGAGGGCGCAAGGTTGGGCTTGCCTGGTTTTCCCCGGACTGCAAGCACTTCAGCAAAGCCAAGGGCGGGAAGCCCGTGGACAAGAACATCCGGGGGCTGGCCTGGATTGTGCTGCGGTGGGCTGGGACTGTCCGCCCCAGGGTCATTATCCTGGAGAATGTGGAGGAGTTTCAGACCTGGGGACCTGTCAGAAAGGGAAAGCCCGTGAAGAAGCTCACCGGCCAGACCTTCAGGAAATGGCTGGACCAGCTCCGCAACCTGGGATACGCCGTGGAGTGGCGGGAGCTGGTGGCCGCCGACTATGGAGCCCCTACCACCCGCAAGCGGTTCTTCCTGATTGCCAGGTGTGACGGGCGTCCCATTGTGTGGCCTACCCCCACCCATGCCCCGGCTGACAGCCCGGAGGTAAAGGCTGGGCTGAGACAGCCATGGAGGAGTGCCGCTGAAATCATCGACTGGAGCCTCCCTACGCCCTCAATCTTTGATACAAAGGAAAGTATCCGGGAGAAGTATAACCTGACCGCACAGCGTCCCCTACGGCCTAATACGATGGCCCGCGTAGCCCGTGGGGTAGATAAGTTCGTCATCAAGACTGCCTCCCCCTTCCTGGTGGTGGTGAACCACTCCGGGGAATTCCGGGGGCAGGACCCTGAGGAGCCCCTTCAGACTGTGACATCCAAGCATGGGTATGGGGTAGCTATGCCGGTCATGGTAGCAATCGGACAAACCGGAGGCGGGAATAGGTGCCGGAGTGTAGAGAGCCCGACACATACTCAGGTCTCCAAGGCTGAGGAGTGCGTGGCGTCCCCCGTGCTGGCCCCATGGACCGTGACCAATACCACAAACTCCACCGGGCACCCTGTCTCTGAGCCTGTGGACACCGCCCGGACCGGGGGCGGCGGGGGCCAGATGTTCCTATCCGCAAGCCTGGTGCAGTACCACACGGAGCAGGGGGAGCGAGTAAGGGGACAGGGACTTGACGCCCCTCTCCTGACCGTGGACGCCTCCAACCGCTACGGCCTGTCTGCTGTCTGCCTGGAGAAATACTACGGAACGGCAACCGGCCAGGGCGCCGAGGAGCCCCTGCACACTATCACGGCCAAGGACCGTGAGGGAGTGGTGGCTGCCAGCCTCTCCAAGTTCTACGGGGGCGTGGTAGGGGCAGAGATGTCCCAACCACTCCCCACTGTGACCTCCATCGACCATAATGCCGTACAGATGGCCCACATGGCAAAGTTCTATGGGACTGAGTTCGGAGAACCTATGAGCCGTCCGCTGTCAACTGTGACCGCAAGCGGTGCCCATCATGGGCTGGTAACAACTACTGTGGTCCCTGTTTCCCATGTGGCAGACCTGAAGAACTGGCCTAAAATCCGGGAACTGCTGAACACATACTGCGGATATGACCTGAAGGAGAATGAGGTCATCTTGTTTCGGATCTCCGGCAGCCTTTATTTTATGGCTGACGTGGGGCTCCGAATGCTGACCCCAAGGGAGCTCTACCGGGCCAACGGCTTCCCGGATGACTACATCATAGACCGGGACTATACCGGGAAGGAGTATGGGAAGGCAAAGCAGGTGGCGAGGTGTGGGAACGCCGTGCCCCCTCCCTTCGCCACGGCCCTGGTCAGGGCCAACCTCCCGGAATGGTGCGGCCAGACCATCACGACGATGGAAGAACTCGAAAAGGCGGTGGCAGTATGAACGGGCTATGGAGATTTTTTGACGGCCAAATCAACGGGGTAGTGGTTGCACTAACCGAGGAGGAGGCCAAAAAGAGAGCAAGCGCCTACCTGAAAACCCACTTTGATGGCTATGAAGAAAGCGCCGGTATGAAGGTATGGCCCTTTGCCATGGATGATGACTACGATATGGATGCCCCGTGGGCCCTGGCCGTGTCCTACTGAATAGCCAAGAAAGCGAGTGCAGACCTATGACCAAGACCGAGAAGGCCCTGCTGATGCGCCGCCGGAACCAGCTCAATCGGCACCAGGGAGCTAACTTTGAGGAGCTGATAAAGTCCGCCTGTGAGTATTACAGGGGGCGGGGTGTGGCCGACATTGAGAAAACTCCTGAGGAGATGAAGCCCCTAAAAAACATGGGAGCTGGCCGTTTCGTGGCTGTTTATGTGAAGAAGGCACAGGCTGACTTCAAGGGCTTCCTTCGAGGAGGGCGGGCTGTCAACTTTGAAGCCAAGCATACCGACACCCCCAGAATGGAGCAGGACCGTGTGACCCCTGAACAGGCTGAGCGTTTGGAGAGAGCCTTCACCTACGGAGCTGCTGCCTTTGTGGTGTGCTCCTTTTCTGGCAGAGATTTTTTCAGAGTTCCGTGGGAAGTGTGGCGGAGCATGAGGGCCCTATATGGGCACAAATATATGACAGTCCAGGAAGCAGAGCCCTTCCGGGTCCCCATAGGGGGCCCTGGGGTCCTGCTGTTCCTGGAGGGACTGGAGGAGAGAAAATGCTGATAGTACCGGGTGTCCAACCAGATCACCACCGACGGCACCGGCCTCACTGAGCTGGCCTTCGGTAACTGGGCCGACCTGCTCGTGGGTGAGCAGATGGGCCTGGAGACTTACACCACCCTGGATGGCTCCTGGACCGACGAGGACGGCGTTCAGCATAATGCCTTTGAGGAGAACCTGGCGGCCACCCGTGCCCTGATGTATGTTGACATCGCCGCCCGGCACAAGGAGAGCTTCATCCACGTCAAGAATATCAAGGCTTTTTGAGCCTGAGAAGGAGGAAAACAAACCATGAAGCGTGAACTCATCCAGAATGTAAAAGTCACCCCCTACACCAGTGAGACCGCCATTGACCGCGACGGCTTCCTGTCTGCTGTCCTGGGTGTTCTGGTGGGAACTCCCTCCGGGTCCCCCACCGGCCTGGCCGTTAAGCTGACTGTGACCGAGTGCGACACTGAAGGCGGGAGCTATTCCCCCGCCGCCGATAAGCTCATCCCTGTGGACAAGGCCCTGGATGCTGATGGCTCCATCTCTCTGGAGACTGATGCTGCCGGCGGTTCCCTGGTGAATTTCGACCTTGACCTGGTGGGCTGCAAGCAGTTCATCAAGATTAAGGGAATCTCTGATTTAATCCGCACTACCATAAAGGCTCCGGATGTGGGATAATAACACTATCAACGCAATGGTGGTGTATGGGGATGAAGAAACAGGAAACATTTACGGA
>NZ_JBQHTM010000073.1:0-9095 GCF_052065695.1 Intestinimonas sp. HCP28S3_D6 | reverse complement strand
CGCGGGGTTTACCGCGCTATGGTTTTTGCACCCTTGAGATGCCCTAATCTCTTTCGATTCCCATTTGCCTGTTTGCGGGCCGCTCTTTCCAACTGTTTTGCTCATCTCTTAAATGGTAGGTAAGTGTAAAATCAGTCGGTGACTTGAGAGAAAAATACCTTCGCCAAGCTGCAAGAGTCTGAAATAGTACACGATACCTGGTTTAGATGCTGTACAACGCACATGGACTGAGCCAAACAGATGAGACATGAGAAGAATCTTTCCTTCTCATAAATTCTCCACGGGAATACAGAATCCCAAAACTTAGTAGAAATGCAGGCCACCATCTCAATGCGCCGAGATGGCAGACATCTTATTCGTTCAGAGATTTAGTGGTTAGCCCGTGCTGGGCAGGGCCGCCCGCATATCTCGGATATGGACATGTCCTGAAAAAGATGATAAAATTGTCGTATATTCTCATATCTTGCAAAAGGCTAAAAGAAAGACCGGGAGGTGGACATTTTTGGAGCAATTGGAAAAACGATTTGAAGCGGCGCAGTTTCATTTTGAATACATTGCCGAAAAACTCAGAGCCGGAGGTTTCCTAGGTCGGGAGGACTTCTCCAAAACCCTGGAGATCCTGGACGCCCAGAGACAGGCACAGGAGACGTGCCTCCAGCAACTGATGCAGGCCGGACTGCTCTCCCCAGACGAGACGGAGAGTTTGTCTCTCCAGCGGGTTCGTGAGCTGGAGCATGCTTGGGAGGAACGGGTCAGGAAGCAGCAAGACTTACACGTGCTGAAGGATGCCTTCCTCTCCATCCAGACGCTGGATCCCACGTTCTGCGAGGCTTTGAACGCTGAGCATGCGCGCCTGGAGGGCCTGAACGATGAGCAACTTATGGCAATGGATCAAGCGGGTGAGTTGGACTGCTACAGGGACTTTCTTGAATGCGTCCAAGCCACTCACTTGGAGTACCAAGATGTGGAGCCCCTATCTGAACGATTCGGATGCCAGCTCGCCTTCGCTCTCTTGGGCAGCAAGCTGGTACTACCTGTTGCGGCTACAACTGGAACCGCCCCGCCCCCGTCGACCGCCGCCTCGGAGTTCGCGCCCCTGCAGGTAACCTCCCCCGAGAATACCCTTGCGGAGATTTCCTTCACCCAGTACGAGCCGGAGTCGGCGTCCACGCTGAATACATCTGCGCTGCTCCCCCCCTTAGCCGACCGCACCCAGTTGGGCGAGTTGGTAGCCGAACGTCAAACAAAACAGTTGAAAGGGGTCAAGGCTTTCCAGCGCTTGGCCTCCAACCCCTGGGATCTGAGAGGCCTGCTATTCATTGCTCGTGAGGCTTGGTCTGGCATATTCTCCTCAGAACTACTTACCCTCCGTGCGCCAAAACAGGTGACTAATCCCACCTACTATGTGGATCTGCTGTTGAAAGAAGGCTATCTTGTTAAGTATTCCCTCAAGGATGCGCCGGAAAGGTGCCTGTACGGGCCGACAGCGGAGGGGACCGAAATTTTTTCGAAAGAAGCTCTGCGAAAGTATTATAAGGTCCGCCCTGCCAAACTGGGCGAAAGCCAGATTGAAAAGGGAGATACTGCAGATTTTCTCCGCCGCTATGAGGCACTGCGGGTCTTCACTACATCCTGCAAGGATTTTTTCCCGGATGACCACCTCCACAGCGACGAGCACCCCCTTTGCCATGCTGTGTGCAGCGCGGGCCGTAGCGGTACAGCCCTGACGCTATCTCGCAAGGAAGGTGCTCCTCTGGAGTGCATTATCCTCCCATCGGTGCTGTACACCGAAGATGAGGCCGCAGAGCGGCTCGAGGTGTGGTATGCGGATCTCCGGGAAATTGCTGAGCACGCGGCCGACGGGGTGAGCGTCTTCCTGGCCGTGTACGGAGGCGAATCACACGATCCATGGGCCGCATCCCTGAGAGAGAAGATTGGCCTACCGTCCAGTGCCCGAATCTATCTCGGGACGATGGGCGAAGATCTTTTCCGTGACCCGGAAGGACGCGAGGTCTCACTGTCTACCTATCTCAAGGAGCAGTTCTGTGCGCCAGACATGGTGAACGATGCTGCAGAGCCCACGGCTTCCGCCCCGACTGAGGTGGGCTCTATGGTAGATGTTGCCCCCTGTCCTTCCGCGGATCCCCAGCAGGCCATGGATGAGAATAATGAGGATTCCGTTTCGGAGGAAGAGGTTTCGAACATTGAGGCCATGGACGAGGCCAGTGGTAAGCCGATTGTTTGCGAGAAACAGGAGGACAATCAATCCGACACCAGGACATCCCTCCAGGCGGTCGACATCCAAGCCCGCTCGGTCCAGGAAAACGCCCGGCTACTTTTGGATGCCCCTGAGCAGATTGGCTTCGAACCACTCCTGGAACTGTCTGTCCAGATGATTGCCCAGTCTCCGTCCCGGATTGTAGAGGCTGCAGCTTTGCTCCAGTGCCTGGCCGAGTCCCCCCAGCATGGCGATCGAACCCATCAGTTCTACCGGGTATTCCAGCAGTGCATTCAGCAGCCCGGCCGCAGTTACCGTTTTAACAGCCAGGAGATCAACGACCAGCAGAGCTATATAGTACCCATAGAGGGTCTGTCTTTTGCTGTCCCCCTGCACGGCCTCTATCAAGCCATGGTCTTGACCAATCTCCTGTGGGCCATGGTATTCCCCTCCACCGCCTATGATCATAGCCTCTACAACAACGCCGATATGGTGTTGGGCGATGGTTTGGAGAATGTGCTGGGCGAGGCGTTCCCCACCGTCAAGCACCTCGTGGACCTTCTGCGGACGGACCTCAAGGACCTTTCCTTCCAGTACGACGGGCTTGGATTCTCTGCAAGTGTTATCAGCAGTTTGGCCAACACTGGCGAGCGAGAGCGCTCCCGGCAGGCCCTGAGCCGGAAGGCTGAGGATTTACGGCGAACACCCACCAGCACAGTACGGATTACTGGTCTAGAGACCTGCCTGAAACGAATGGTCGGCCCCTCCAGCAAGATTGGTCACATGATGAGCATCTTGGCGGAGGACAGGGCCGAGGAGGCTACCCGACTTCAACGGCAGTTGGAAGAGGACCTCGGGTTGGAAGAACTGAAAATCAGCGACGCCTGGCTGAATCAATACATTGATTCTGTTTGGACAGATCTGAGGCGAGAGGACCCCGAGATCAAGTTGAAGCAGTTGGACAACGATTCTCCAGCCCAGCGGGTGTGCAAGAAAGCATTGACCGACCGGCTGCAGGTCATTATTGAGTGGGTGACCGTCAGTAAAAACAATCAAGGCACCAGCTTCCCGAGGTTCCGCAACCAGTACGCTCGCCTCTGGAACCAACTGAAACTCTCCTTACAAGAACTAGACACGCTGTTGTGTCAAGCCCGCCAGGTCGACTGTTGGACGCGAGCCAGTCAGACCGTTCTGGATCTCGGTATTCAGCGGATGCTGGACGCCCTGGAGCATGTACAAGCGAAGAACAGCGTTCTGTTCTATCAGGATCTCTGGCATACCCCGGAGCTGATTCTGGATACTTCCGGAGAGATGGTCATCATGCCAGAACTCTACGCAATTCCTGGCCTAGAGCCTTGGGTGGCCTGCCTCCGCAGTACGGCAGCCGAACCGGAGACGCCTCAGCAAATTCTCAGTCATATCGGTGATTATAAAGATGCACGCTGGTACCGAAACTTCGGCATAGAGGCTCTGTTATGTCGCCTCCTGGGGCAGACACCCCCGGACCGTAGCGAGGAGTGCCATGCGGCTGGCGTATCAATGGAAGAAGACATCCGGGAGTTCGAGGGCGGAATCCGTCTGGACCGGGCCTACGGCAGACTGCAGGAACATACTGTGGAGACAGCTTTTACCGCACTGCAGCGAGTCAAGGATGTCTACTTAAAGACCCGCGACTTTGCTGGATTCCGCCTATTTATGTCCCATATGCGGCAGTTGCTGGACCGTCAGATTGCCAAACAGACGAGAACCTACCGCTCCCGCCTAAAGGCACTGACGCAACAACCTGAGTACGCCAGTTCTCCATGGCTAGAAGCCATTGAGATGGCTCTTGATGGTGGCTATCTGAGCACAGCGGATGCCTATATCAACGCCATGCAAAGTGGTGAGGCTGAGCTGCCCAGTAGTGTCAGGAGCGGCCAGCTCGGAAAAGACTTCCTTGCCGAGTTCCAGGCGGGAGAAGATGCCTACTATCAGGTCTGCCAGCGGCACAGTGGCAATGCCCTGGCTAACTGGGGAAGTAGCGCACTGGAGAGCATGGACAAGAAATTCCAGCACTGGAGTTCTCCCAATGAGCGCGCCAATAGTTTGCCTTGGCTGAAAAGTTGGGTCAAGCGCAAAAACGCCCCCGATGGACCTGAACAAGTTAGGGGCATCCTCCGTGGGCTGGGCTTCTCTGTACAGAATGTGACCCGGAGAGATCGCGGGACTCATCGGATGCACGAGTGCTACCTAGTGGATGCTGATAGGGTATCCACTGGATTGAAGGACTACCCCCATCCAGTCTACAAGTTTGGAACTGAGCTCAGCACCCCAATGAATGTGGTCTGCCTCTACGGTTGCCAGGGAGTTTCTACCCTGATCCAGGTCATGACCAATGAGCTTCAAATGGATGGTTCCACTATTGTCCTCATGGACGGATCCCTGACTGCCTCGGACCGGCGGCTCCTGGCTCAGAAGTTTAAGACCGACACCAGCGGTCAGAGCCCATTCCTGCTCATCGACCGCGTGTTGGCCCTATATCTGGCCTCTGTGGATCGCGGCGACCGGCAAGTTGCCATGCTACGTTGTACTCTCCCGTACACCTTCGAGGTGCTCTACGGCAGCGGCAGCGGCGCAGTCCCTGAGGAGATGTTTATTGGTCGTATGGTGGAGATGCGGGAACTGCGTAGCGAGCAAGGTCCCAGCCTGGTGTACGGCGGCCGTCAGTTGGGTAAGACCGCTCTACTGAACCGGGTCAGCAAGACATTGCATGCCCCCGAACGCAAGGCCTACTCCTTCTGCGTTGATGTGAAGGACTCCGGGATCCAAATCCTGCTGGAACGGGTGAGTCAGAGGCTCATCCGTCTGAAACTAGTTCAGGAGGCCTGTTCATCTCTGGAGCAGTTGTGTGATACCCTGCAAAGCCTCTATGAGGGCGGGAAGGTAAGTTCCCTGCGTATCTTTGTGGACGAGGTGGATTGCCTCTTCGAGGAATTCCAACAGGATGACTATGAGGCGCTACGGCCATTCATCAATTTGCGCGACAGCACCAAGCACAAGGTGAAATTTGTCTTCGCCGGGACCCATAATGTGGCCGCCACAGATATCGCCGAGAAGGATAACAATAACCTCCTTCACATGGGAAAGCCTCTATGCATAAAGCCGCTGTCTAACAACGACGCCATCGATTTGATTCAGATTCCCATGTCCTATCTCGGCTTCAAGATTGGAATGCCCCAGATTGAACTGATCCTTTCCAACACCAACAGCTATCCCGGCCTGATCCACATGTTTTGCAATGCGCTGATTCAAGCTGTGTGCCGGGACCAGAGTCAGCTCTGCTCCGAGGGCGGCAACTATCCGCCTTACCTTATCTCTGATGTCCAAATGCAAACCGTCTTCCGGGAGCAGGACATCCGCAAGGAGATCGGTCAGCGGGTCATGGCCACCATCCGGCTGAACCGCAAGTACAAGACTGTCTCCTACCTGCTGGCTCAGATGATCTATGAGGACCAGGAGAAGGACCGCCGACAACTCTTCGGTTACACCGCACTTGATCTGATGTCGTACAATCAGAAGTTAAAGATCCCTTCGCTCCTTGATATTAAGGTGAAGGATCTGAATACCCTCATGGAGGAAATGGAGAACATGGGTATCCTCTGGAAAAACCGAGAGACCCAGCAGTTCCGCTTCCGCCAACAGGATTTCCTGGAGTTCATCGGAAGCAGCGAGAAGGTCCAGGATGCCCTCCTTGAGCTTTTGGATGAGGAGGATGCGCACTTATGATTGCTGATGCCATCACACTTTGGTGGGAGACCATGGCCGGCCCCCAGATTCTAATTCGACGGATTGCTGACGCTCTTTCCGAAGGGAAGAGCGTCCTCCTGCGGTCTTCTGGGCGCCTACCCTGGCAGGAGCAGATGCGGGATATTCTATCACATCAGCTCAGTTCGGCCACCATCGAACACGCTGAGCTGAGTTCTGGCACGCCCCAGCAACTCATCCCCCAGTTGCTAGGACAGTTGCGCCGGACAAGAGCCAGCATATGCCCCCTGGAATACAGGGCGCAGCTTACCTACTTGCTGGACGAGCATATTTTCCAGGGCAGCGTAGTATGGCTCCATCTAGCCACCGGTTGTGACCTCCGTCCAGCTGTCCATCTGATTTCGGACTTCAGGGGCAAAGGACTTGAGCGTTCCGGCTGCTTCGTCCTAGCAGTTCCGGACCAGTTCTCTCTCCCCAGGCTCTCTGGCTCTGTGGAGGTGATCGACTGCAGCGAGGCCGTCCATTTCGGGGATGTGCGCCTCTTTGCCAGCATCCTGGCTGACATGCAGCCCGGTCTTCCGGAGGAGTTCCGTCTCTATGCCGCCCAGTTGGCAGCCCACCTGGCTGGCCTGAACGGCGAACTGGTTCCACCCCTCCTCCAGTACCTGCGCCCTGACCAGGAGCCGGCTGAGAGCCTTAAAGAAATCCGGCACGACATACTGGTGGACCCCAGCCTTCTTCCTGACCCAGCCAGGCTGGAGCAGTCGGTCTGGAAGGCCCAGATCCAGACAGTGTTCGCCGATATTGAGATGGCCCGGCTCCGAATCGTCTCCGACTGGTCAGATGCAATTGAAGATGCCCTGGAGACCGAGTACTGGGAGCCCCAGAAAAACCGTACGGGTTTTATCGAGCAGATGGGTGAGCGACTGACTGAAGCTGAAGGTGTGGAACTGGGGACACTGGTACGCATGATGGTGCTGCGACGTAAGGAAGACCACAACCAGTATCTGCTCTATATCCCCGACGAGCAGACGCGGGAATGGATCTGCTTTCTTCGAACCTGCCGCAACAAACTGGCCCACCATGTTCCCTGCCCCCAGGCAGAAATGTCCCAGCTTCTATCTGGTCTTGCCGCCCAGGAGGAGCCTTGTACAGGCGTGCCGCAAATCCTCCAGCACTGACCCCATCCCAGTTTTAGAGCTGTTGAAGATAGGGTGGGTCAAAACAACAGAACAATCAGACAGAAACAGGGAGTTGTTAAGTATGGCAGCTCCCTTTTCTGTTGCTTTGATGTAGAAGTGCAATTTTATACCTGGAGCTTTGAGAGTTACAACGAAGAGGAGTGAGCAGATGGATTCGTCTGCTCACTCCCCCTATTTACGGTGTGATGATAACACACGGAATGTGCTGTTGTTTGGCATAAGCGATGGTATTTCTGGTTCCGCCGCTCTCACCCGTATAGGCCGCGATCACCCGTCCGGAGTGATCTACCATCCATTCATTGCGGCGCTGGTATGCGGAATAGGAGAACTCCTGACTAATACAGCGCACCAGATCTGCGTGCCGTATCACCTCCACATAACGAATAGTCCAAGACGCACTCCAATGAAGTCCAAAATTTTCATACGGAAGTGCGCAGATCAGCTTCAGTCGGTCATCTGATACTCTGCGTTTAAGAACCAGCTCTGCCGCGCAAATATCCACCCCCTTTGCCATCCCTGAAATAAATGTAGTAAACCCATCCTCTATCGCTCGGTCGATTTCCAGTCCTAATCGTACACATAGCTGTTCTTCTGAGATGTTCAGCTTTTCTGGTCTGTGTCCCGTAAAGCAGCAACGATGCTGCCGTAGTTCTTGCTCATGCATAAACCACTCCTCCTTCGACATAGACTATAACATTATCTAATGCAATAGTCTATATCCTTGAGTGAGCAATTCCTTATTATCTAACCATAACATTAGATAATAGGAGCATGAGATATGGTGAAACTGAATGTGTTGGAATTGCTGGAGAAACAGGGCAGGACAAAATATTGGCTCTATAAGCAACTTGGAATGAGCTATCAGAATTTCAACCGCATGGTGAACAATGAAACTCAGTCTATCAAATTGGAGCGAATTGAAACCCTGTGTTTATTGCTAAACTGCACACCAAATGATTTGTTTTTAATCGATTGTGAGTGTGAACATACGCCCCAACAGTAGGGGCATTATCTCTGTTTGGAGTGTCCTTTTTGTTTACTTCTGGCCGGAGCCGCTTTGTGCTGCCGATTCAGCTGCTCCCGGTACCCCTTTAACTGTGCCAGAACAGAGGGGCGCTCATGGGTCGTCTCCATACTGATTTCGCTCTTGGAGATACTGGAGCTGCCGCTGATACCGGCCAAGTCGAACTCCGACCGAGACTCTTTTTTTGGCGTTCTTTCCTCCCGGATCACTGAATCCCGCATGGGGGCTTGCTCCTTGGCTGGTGTACTCTGGCGAACCTGCGGAAGGTATCGGATGCGCTCAAAAATGAGATTGGCGCGCTCCAGCTCTGTGACTGGCATGGCCACATCTACCACCTTGCCCCGCCCGTCCGAATCCCGGATGACAGAAAACAGGATCTTCTGTTTGACTGCCCTCTGCTTGAATGCCTGATACTGTTCCGGCGACATGGGGAACACTCGGATATCCCGTGTCTCCCGGAGCATTTTTCCCATGTTGACCTTCCCGGACAGGGTCTTGTGATGCTTTGCCAAAGCCAGCGTAATGGCCAGTAGATTTTTGAGGGCGGACGCGCCCAGCCGAACCGTCACTTCTGTGCCGGTCAACATCATGCGAACCATTTGGTCGGCAGCCTCACCGCCTCCGATGTTCATCGTGTTCCACCTCTTTTCCTCTTGTTTCGGTTTTGCGGATATCTTCTTCCATCTGCTTGCTTGCCGTCTGGATCTCCCGACACAGAGCCAGCTTTTTGCGTCCTGTGCGAATCTGCCGGTTCAGATCGGCAAGTTGGTTATACACCTCCGTTTTTTCTTGCGTCCAGCCATGAGCAAAACTCCAAAAGAGTAGTAATTGCAATGGTTTCCGGTCATGGCTGAAACCGAAAATCACTCATATGATATAGAAAGCGGAGCCCCATTCTGGTAAAATT
>NZ_JBQHTM010000072.1:0-9780 GCF_052065695.1 Intestinimonas sp. HCP28S3_D6 | reverse complement strand
TAAATGTTTCCTGTTTCTTCATCCCCATACACCACCATTGCGTTGATAGTGTTATTATCCCACATCCGGAGCCTTTATGGTAGTGCGGATTAAATCAGAGATTCCTTAGAAAAACGAACGCCCAGATTCTGCCACATTCGATAGGACGCATGTGACGATCGGGAAAGGAGTAAAAGCTACCATGAGAAAGGTAATCCAGGCCAGCGAGATCTGCAGCTATATCCCCGACGGCGCCACCCTCTTTTTTACCGGCATTACCATGGGAAATGTGCCGGAAGAGAGCATCGTGGAGATCGAGAAGTCTTTTCTGGAGACGGGTCATCCCAAAGACCTGACCCTCTACACCGCCTCCGCCATGGGGGACCGGAACACCCGAGGGCTCAACCACATCAGCTATCCCGGCCTGCTTAAGCGGGTGGTGGCCGGTCACCTGGTCAACTGCGGCGACAACATGGTGCGGCTGTGCCGGGAAGAGAAGGCCGAGGTCTATAACTTCCCTCAGGGTGTGCTATCCACCATGCCCCGCTACATCGCCGCCAAGAAGCCCGGCGTCATCACTAAGGTAGGCCTTAAGACCATGATGGACCCTCGATATGATGGCGGAAAGATGAACCGGACCGCCAAGGAGGATCTGGTGGAGCTGGTAAATCTGTGCGGCGAGGAGTGGCTGCTCTACAAATGTCCCAAGGTGGACGTGGCCATTATCCGGGGCACCATAGCCGACGAGCGAGGCAACATTTCCATTTACAAAGAGGGGTACCAGCTGGATCAGTTGGCCCTAGCCCAAGCGGCCAGGGCCAGTGGCGGGGTAGTCATCTGCCAGGTGGAAAACATCGTCCGGGCTGGCACCATCAAGCCCAAAGAGGTCAAGGTCCCCGGCGTGCTGGTGGACTATGTCTATGTAAGCAAGCCGGAGTACCACTGGCAGACCAGCGCCACCTTCTATAACCCGGTCTTCAGCGGCGAGATCTCCGTTCCCCTGAAAAGCATCCCCCCGAGCGGCTGAGCGTTCGGAAGGTCATCGTCCGCCGGGCAGCTATGGAGCTGTGCCCGGGTGACATCGTCAACCTGGGCGTAGGCACTCCGGAGAGCATCTCTTCCGTAGCAGCAGAAGAGGGGGTCGGCGATCTCTTTACCCTCACCACTGAGGCCGGCGGTATCGGCGGCATCCCTGCCGTGGGGCACGATTTCGGCTGCTGCTGGAACGCTGAGGCTACCGTGGATATGAGCGCCCAGTTCGACATGTATGACGGCGGCTGCCTGGACTACGGCGCATTGGGCTTCCTACAATGTGATCCCACTGGGGTGGTCAATGCCAGCATGCGCAACGGTGACAGCATTGGGGTGGGTGGCTTCATGAATGTTGCTGGCGGCGCCAAGCGAATTGTTTTCACTGCCACCTTTACCGGTGGTATCACCAAACAGGATAAACCGGAGTTCGACCTGAGCAGCGGAAAATTGGTTATTACAAAAGAGGGCAATATGAAGCGCTTTGTCAAACAGGTGGAGCAGTTTACTTTTAACGGTCAGGAGACTCTCAGCCGAGGCAAGCAGGTTACCTTTGTTACTGAGCGCTGTGTCTTCCATCTGACCACGGAAGGTCTGATGCTCACCGAGATCGCCCCTGGGGTGGATCTGCAGAAGGACATTCTGGACTTGATGGAGTTTACCCCCATCATCAGCCCCGACCTCAAAGAGATGGATGCCGGCCTCTTTCAAGAGAAATGGGGTGGTCTGAAGGCCATCATGGACGAGAAGCAGGCTGCTATGGGGTTGTGACCCGAAAGGAGGTTGACAGAACGTGACCGCCATGGAAGTAAACGATATGCTGGACAGGGAGGTAAATCCCAAGCTGCTGGAGCACCAGGGCTGGGTGGAGCTGGCCAGAATGCCGGATGAGCAGACCATCTTTATCCGGTTTCGGGGGGCGTGCAGCGGCTGCGGCGCCGTCCGGGAGACTTTGGATACATTTGTAATCCCCACCATTCTCCGGGTGGCTCCGGAGATCAAGACGGTGGAGGTTGAGGAGGGAGTTTCCCAGGAGCTCTACGAGATGGCAGTAGCCATGCTCAGCGGCCACTAAGGCAGGGATCAGACGCGGCGCGCCTGAGGGAAGGGACCCGCGATCCATACCATTTCGATGTAAAGGAGCGAAAAAGAAAATGACCCACCTACTGCTAACCGACGAACAGCGCGACCTTCAGGCCTTTGCCAGGGAGTTTGCCGAAAAAGAGCTGGCCCCGGTGGTCAAGGAGTGCGACCTCAAGGGCGAGTTCCCTATGGAGGTCTTTAAGAAGTTCCGTGATGTGGGCTTCAACACCATGTTTCTCCCCGAAGCCTATGGCGGCCAGGGCCTGGGTGCCATGGAGATGGTGCTGGTCTACGAGGAGTTCGCCAAGGTGGACGCCGGCTTCATCTGCAGTGCCAGCACAGGTGAGTTTGGCATCGAGCCCATTCTGGTGGCCGGCACCGAGGAGCAGAAGCAGTACTACATGGACTTCATCCTCAACGGCGGACTGGGTGCCTTCGCCCTCACCGAGCCCAACGCGGGTTCCGACGCCTCCGCCACCAAGACCACCGCCGTCCGGGATGGGGACGACTACATCCTCAACGGCCGCAAGTGCTTTATCACCAGCGGCCCCATCGCTGATGTGTACAGTGTCTTCGCCTCCACCGATCCCTCCAAGGGGGCCAAAGGAATCAGCTGCTTCATTGTGGAACGCGATCGTCCCGGTGTGTCGGTGGGCAAGGATGAGGACAAGATGGGCATGCGGCTATCCTGTACCTCTGACGTCCTATTCGAGGATGTCAGGATTCCCGCCAAGAACCTGGTGGGTGCCGAGGGAACCGGCTTCAGTTTGGCTATGAAGTGTTTGGACCGCAGCCGCGGTGTCAACTCCTACGGTGCTCTAGGTATCGCACAGCGGGCTCTGGATGAGGCAGTGGCCTACGCCAAGCAGCGCAAGACCTTCGGTAAGCCTATCATCGCCCATCAAGGCGTCCAGTTTATGCTGGCCGACATGGAGATTGACGTGACCACCGCCCGGGCACTGCTGTGGCAGTGCGCCACCATGGTGGACCGCGGCGTCTTCGATACCAAGCTGGGCTCCGTAACTAAAACATTCCTGAGCGACATGGTCATGCGGGTGACCACCAATGCCGTGCAGGTGCTGGGCGGCTACGGTTATAGCCGTGAGTACCCGGTGGAGAAGCTCATGCGTGACGCCAAGCTGTGGTCTATCTTCGAGGGCACCAACCAGATCCAGCGCATGGTCATCGCCGGCACCCTGGCCCGCTGATCGCCACGACACAAGGAAAGGAGAGGTACCGCCAATGAGCCTGAAGGAAAAGCTCACTGGAAAGCGCCTGTTCATCTGCGCCATAGGGATGTTCTTTTACGCCTCAGGGGTGGCCTTTACCAAAAACTGCGATTTGGGCATCTCCCCCATTGTCAGTGCGGCCTACGCCCTCTCTCTTATTCTCCCCGTCTCTCTGGGCTGGTGCACCAGCCTGTGCAATGTGGTCTTTATTATCATTCAAAAGGCCCTGCTCAAACGGGAGTATACCCTTACCATCATGGTGGCGCAGATCGTCATGAGCGTCATTTTCTCCCTGGCCATTGACGGGACGGCGCTACTGTGGAGCTTTATCCAGCCTGCCAGCTTTTTCTATCCCCTGCGGATTCTGATTTTCGTTATTGGCTGTGCCGTACTGGGCCTTGGGGTCTTTCTCATTGTCCAGGCTGATTTTGTGGTGCTGCCGGCGGAGGGTGTGGTCAATGCCGTAACAAAATGCTCCAAAATCAAATTCGGCACAGTAAAGATCCTCTTCGACGGCGCCATGGTCCTGACCACCGCCATTCTTACTCTGGCCTTCCTCCACGAACTCAAAGGCATCCGGGAGGGCACCCTTTTGGCCGTGCTCCTCATTGGTACCTTTGTCAAGGCCATCGCCCGAATCATCGGCCCCGGGGTGGGAGCCTTCCTGACGGGCGGCACTGAGCACCAAACGCAAAACTGCATCTCATAATCAAACGATTAGAAAGGACGTGTTCCAACCATGATTGAAATGAAAAACCCCCCGTTCCCCATTCCGACCTTTGACCTGACCGGCAAGGTAGCCATCATTACCGGCAGCACTAAGGGCCTGGGCGAGGGCATGGCTATCGTTCTGGCCGCTTATGGCGCCAAAGTGGTGGTCAACAGCCGCAGCCAGGCCGATTGTGACCAGGTGGCCGCCAATATCAACGCTACGGGCGGAACAGCAATCGGCATTAAGGCGGACGTCCGGGTAAAAGAGGAGATCGATGAGCTGGTGTCCAAGACCGTGGAAACGTTCGGCAAGGTGGACATTATGATCAACAATGCCGGCATCGGTATCACCAAGCGGGTCACCGAGATGACAGTGGAAGAATGGGACGAGGTGGTAGACACCGACCTCCGTGGCGTCTTCCTGGGCGCGGCAGCCGCCGCCAAGGTCATGATCGATCAAGGCATCCAGGGCCGTATCATCAACATCTCCTCTGCCGGCGGCCTGGTGGGCACCAAGAATATCGCCGCCTATTGCGCCTCCAAGGCCGGCGTCATCAGCTTGTCCAAGACCATGGCTATGGAGTTCGGCAAATATGGTATCACCGCCAACGCCGTTTGTCCCGGCTATATTCCCACCGCCATCAACACAAAGCCCCTGGAGATTCCCAAAGTTCGGGAGCAGATCATCAACAAGACCGCTCTCAAGCGTCTTGGCCGCATCGATGAGCTGGCTGCAGTGGTCCTCTTCCTGGCCTCTGATGCCTCCAGCATCATCACCGGCGCCTACATCGCCGCGGATATGGGAACTACCTGTAATTAAATCAATCTTTCCCCCGTTTTTAGCAACCCGACGGAGACCATTTTTCCCAGACGGCACCCACTATGCAATTTTTATAAATTAGGAGGAATACAACTATGGGACTGGGTACTTATGAACAATTCGAGAAGCGACTGTTCGCCATGAAGCCCAATATTTACATTGGGAAAGAGTGCGTGGGCCGCGATGATCCGCGTATGGCTGCCGGTTTCTACTGCATGAAGCAGACCTTTGACTGCCTGTATGACGAACGTTATCGCGATGTGTGTACTGCTACTTCCCATATCACCGGGGAGACCATCAACCGTTTTACCCACATCCATCAGAGTGTGGATGACCTACTCAAGAAGCAGGAGATGACCCGACTCCTCTCCCACCGTGTGGGCGGCTGCATCCAGCGCTGCATGGGAATCGATGCCATGAACGCCCTCTCCGTGGTCACCTACGAGATGGACCAGGCCTGCGGCACCCATTTCTATGACAATTTCATCGAGTACATGAAGTACGTCCAGGCCAACGACATTGTGGCCAACAACGCCCAGACCGATGTCAAGGGCGAGCGTCTGAAGCGCCCCTTTGAGCAGAGCAACCCCAATATGTACCTGCGAATCGTGGAGACCGATGTAGACGGCATTGGCCTGGACGGCAAGCCCTGCAAGGGAATCATTGTCCGGGGCGCCAAGTCCTGCAACTCTGCCGCTCCCTATGTGGACGAGATCATTGCCTGCCCCACCAAGTTCATGACCAAGAACGACAATGCCTATGCCGTCGCCTTTGCCCTCCCCGCTGATTGGCCCGGCATTAAGATCTGCGCCCTGCCCGGCCTGCGCCATAAGCGCACCCATATCGACGCCCCTATCGCCCATGTGGGTGACGTAGAGTCTCTGACCATCTTCGATGATGTCTTTGTGCCCAATGAGCGCGTCTTCATGAACGGCCTGGCCTATCCTGAGACCACTCCCTACGCCGGCTTCCTGGCCATCATGTTTGCCCATTTCCACCGTCACTCCTACACTGGTTGTAAACCTGCTGCCTCCGAATGCCTGGCCAGCTCCGCCGCCCTGGTGGCCGAGTACAACGGCATTGAGAAAACCAGTCACGCACAGGACAAGATCTGCCACATCATCGGTATCGCCGAGCTGGTATACGCCGCCGGCGTGGCCGCCGCTTACCGGGCCGAGAAGTCCCCCTCCGGCACCATGGTTCCTGACGAGATCCTCACCAATGCCGGACGGAAGCTGGCCGGCGAGGAGATCTACGGCGAGGCCAGGATCCTGGCCGATCTGGCCGGCGGTCTCATCGCCACGCTGCCCCTGGAGGAGAACTTCTACAACGAGGAAGTGGGCGAGCTGCTCAGCTCCTATATCATGCGTGACCCCTCCATTCCCGCGGAGAACATCCATCGCTGCTTCCGTATGATCGAGGATCAGATCGTCAGCGACTTCGGTGCCGGACAACTGGTGGCCGGCCTGCACGGCGGCGGCTCTCCCCAGATGGAGACCATCGCCATGATGGGCGGCTACGATTTGGAGGAACTCAAGGGCCTGGCCAAGTACCTGGCCGGTATTGAGCCCGAGATCCCCATCTACCGCCGCAAGACCGTCACTCCGCGCCGCCTACTGGAGAAATTCAAAAAGGCAAAATAAAAGCGTGCCCTGTTCGCGCTCCTGCCCCGCGCGTACCCGTATGGAAGAATGGAGGTTAGGAACCCATGTCAAGTGAGGTCATCAGCCTGATCGGCATTCTGATCGGTGTCTGTGGATTGATCTATCTTTGCTACAGAGGACTTCCCCCCATGTTTGTGGCACCCCTGTGTGGCGTGGTAGTGCTGATCATCTCCCAGCAGCCTGTAATCACCGGCATCACCGAGACCTATGCCGGCGGGTTTGCCGGTTTCCTGCAGAAGTATTTCCTTATTCTGTTCTTGGGTGCCATCTTCGGCGCCATCATGGGCGACTCCGGTGCGGCCAAGTCCATTGCCCGGAAAATCACCCGGCTTGCCAAGCGCTGCCACGGCTTCGAGAAGCTGGCGGCAGTGTGGAGCATTATCATCGTCGCCATCGTGCTGGTGGTGGGCGGCGTGAGCGTTTTTGTTGCCATGTTTACCATTGTGGCCATCTCAAAGGAGCTCTATCAAGAGTTAGATGTGCCCTGGAGGCTCTATGGCTGCCAGATTCTGGGCGCCGGGTGTATCGCCCTGACACATTTCCCCGGCTCTCCCAGCGTCAACAATATCATCGCATCCACTTACCTGGGAACAACCCTTACCGCCGCCCCTGTGCTCAGCGTATTGGCCATCATTTGCTCCTTCACCCTAGGCACCATCTATATTCTCTGGGAGCTCAAGGGTGCCAAAAAGAAGGGGGAGGGCTTCCTGCCCACCGGAGCCGAGATTGCCAAGACCATCCACAAGGACGATGACTTTCAGGAAATGAGCCTGATCATGGCTCTGCTGCCCTGCATCGTGCTCTTCATCCTCCTCAACGTCTTCAACACTGGTGCCGTGGCAGCCTCCTTTGTGGCCATCATCCTGGCCCTCATTATCTTCCACAAGCGCCTGGGTAGCCCCGTAAATATGGTGGAGACCTGCCGAACCGGCGCCATGCAGGCCATCAACTCCAGCGTCACTGCCTCCATGGTGGTGGGCTTCGGCACCGTCATCGCCAGCGTGCCCGGCTACGCTTTCGTCCTCAGCGGCCTCACCGAGATCCCCGGACCGCCCACCATCCAGGTCATTGTGGCGGTAAACATTGCCGCTGGCATCACTGGGTCTTCTTCCGGCGGTCTGACCATCGCCATGGACTCCCTAAGCGATTATTTTCTCTCCACGGGACTCAATCCTCAGGTCATCCATCGCCTGGCGGTCATTTCCTCCGGTGGTCTGGACTCCCTGCCCCACAACGGCACCATCGTCAACGAGCTGGGTGTGTGCAAGCTGACCCACAAGGAGGGCTACCGCCCCATGGGTGTCTGCTCTGTCATCATTCCGCTCATCACTGTGTTCGTCTGCGCCGGCCTGGCTCAGCTGGGCATCTGTTGACCCGCCATTCCCACTTGCTTTTTAAATGTGGCATATGCTATCATTGCCGTAATAACAGTTCCGACCATGCTGACGGCCATTTTACGGTAACCGTGACGGACGTCCGGGGAGGCCCTTTTCAGGGCCCCCGGACGGTCCTTATGGTCTGGCGCTGCAGAAGAAATGCTACTAAAATATGCGCGAGGAGGGGATAGCCGGCACATTAACGCTCAAGCTGTTATGATCGTGTGCCCCGGGGGAGCACCCGGCGGTGAGGATACCAATCCTATGGCTTTGAGAAGGAGTTCTGTCGGGATATGAATACTTTTGAGGTGGCCCTTCACGGAGGGCCTACGTTCTGCGGAGAGGTTCACAGGTGGGCCAAAACACACCCGCAGCAGACAGCGGTGGTCTCAGAGGGCCAGCAACTCACCTATCAGGAGCTCGACCGCCGGTCCTCTGTGTTGGCGGCCTACCTACTGGGACAGGGGATTCACCGGGAGGACATTGTGGGGATCTCTACCGGCCGCAGCGCGGAGACCGTGGTGGCGATTCTGGGCATCTGGAAGGCGGGGGCTGCCTATGTCTATCTCAATGCCTCCATGACAAAGGACGTGAACAGCCACATCCTGGAGGACTGCCGCTGCCCGCTGGTGCTGGATCATGCCCGAATGGAGCAGGCCATGGAGACTGCGGATCCGGGGGATCTGGATTTCTCAGTGCCCGACGGTCTGGCACTGGTGGTCTATACCTCGGGCTCCACTGCAGCCCCCAAAGGAGTGATGCTGGAACACCGCGCGGTGTACCAGATGGCTCTGAATCAGGAGCCCATGGAGGTGACACCGGAGGACCATTACTGCATCTTTGCCAGCTTTTCCTTTGTGGCATCGGTGTCCGACATGGTGGGCGCCATTATGAGAGGCGCCACCTGCTATATTATCGGTGAGGCCTACCGGCGGGATATCCGCAAACTAGAGAAATATCTGGTGGACAACCGGATTACCATCTGCTTCCTGCCTCCCCACATGGCCATTAAGCTGACCCAGGAAACGCCGACCACCCTGTCCCTGCGGCTGCTGCTGGTGGGGAGCGACTGCGTTCATAATCTCTGCTCCGACCAGTTCCGCATCTTCCATGTCTACGGCGCTACGGAGGCTGGCTCCTTAATTTCCCATTACCCCATTACAAAGCGGCAAAGCAGCTATCCTGTGGGCAAGCTCAACCCCAGTCTGCGCGGCTATGTTGTCGATGAGACAGGAAAGCCGGTGGCCAAGGGGCAGGCCGGAGAGCTCTGGCTCGCGGGTCCTCAGATCTCCAGAGGCTATGTCGGACTGCGGGAGCTGACCGCAGCCACCTATGCCCTGAACCCCTTTACCCAGGAAGAGGGCTACCAGAGGGTGCTCAAGACAGCCGACATCGTTCGTGAGAATGAGAATGGCAATCTGGTCTACGTAGCCAGGAAGGGACGCATGTATAAGATCCGGGGCTTTCGGGTAGAGTCCAGGGCGGTAGAACTGGCCATGCTTCAGTACCCCGGTATTACTGAAGCAGTGGTAATCGCCTTCCCAGACTCCGGAGGGACCAATATTCTATGCGGCTACTACACTGCTGAGGAAACGATCGGGCCGAAGGAGCTCAAGGCCTATCTTCGAGAGCATCTGCCCTATTATATGGTGCCCACCTGCATGTTCCAGCTGGAGCGGTTTCCGCTCAATGTGAACAACAAGGTGGACCGGAAACAGCTCCGGCCTCCGGCGGAGTTGGACGACCACAAATACCTTGAACAAGCCTATTGACAAAACACCTAAGGAACCTCTGAATAAAAGCCTTTATCCTGTTTCTACTCAATGTATTAGCCGCCATTTGCGCTTGGTTAAGGTGATTTCAGTGCAAAATAGCCATTATTTATCTGC
>NZ_JBQHTM010000071.1:0-10404 GCF_052065695.1 Intestinimonas sp. HCP28S3_D6 | reverse complement strand
CCGCGCTGAGCTGGCCACCATCTTCGCCCGCTATGCCGAGGTGAAGGGTCTGGCCACCACCGCCGGCGACCTGAGCACCTACGCCGACGCCGCCTCCGTGGCTGACTGGGCTTCCGACGGCATGGCCGTCGCCGTGGGCTCCGGCATCCTGGGCGGAAAGCCCGGCAACCTGCTGGACCCCAACGGCACCGCTGTCCGCACCGAGCTGGCCACCATCCTCCTCAACTTCTCCAAGGTGCCTGAGGCCTCCAAGGGCTGCACCGAGACTACGGCGAGCATCCCGGTGGCGGAGACCGACGGCATCCCCGCCCATGAGGTGCCCGCCATTGTCACCATCCCCGAGGGGGAGGGCAAGTTCCCTGTGGTGGTGATGCTCCACGGCACCGGCACCAACAAGCATGAGGCCGGCAACGGCTACGACATGGCCGCCGAGGCCATGGCCAAGGCCGGTATTGCCACCATCCGCATTGACTTCATGGGCAACGGCGACTCCACCGCCAGCTACACCGACTACTGCTTCACCTCTGCCAACCTGGACGCCAAGGCCGCCGCCGACTATGTGGCCGGCCTGGACGCCATTGACGCCGACAAGATTGCCGTCATGGGCTGGAGCCAGGGCGGCACCAACGCCCTCTTTGCCGCCGCTGCCTACCCCGAGACTTTCAAGGCCGTGGTGACCTGGGCCGGCTCCGTGACCGACCGCTCCGGCGAGGAGTTTGAGGCCCAGTATGAGATCGCCAAGAAGGATGGCTACTATGTGGCCGAGTACGACTGGCGTGATCCCCAGCACATCGGTCTGCGCTGGTACGAGGAGAACATCAGCTTCAAGAAGCTGGACGAGGTCGCCAAGATTGAGGCTCCTATCCTGGCCATCCAGGGCATGAAGGATACCTCCGTCCTGCCTGAAAACGCCGAGATGATCGTGGAGAATGCCAAGAACGAGGCCACTCGCGCCTACTATATTGAGGACTGCGACCACACCTTCAACGTCTTCACCGGCGACTACACCGCAATCACCGAGGCCATCAACGCCGGCATCGGCTTCTTCCAGGAGACCCTTAACGGCGGCCTCACCGCCACCGTCATCTCCGTGAGCAAGTACGGCAATGTGACCACCGACCTGTCTGTGGACGCTCTGGCCGGCGCCGGCTATGAGACCGGCGACATCCTCACCATTACCGTGGGCGACACCGCCATGGACGTGCCCTACGGCACCGCTTACAGTGACGTGGACAACGGCAGCGTCATCTCCCTGCCTGACACCGACACCAACACCCTGGCCGTGGCCATCAACATGGGCAACTTCGCCGAGACCTACAAGGCCGGCGAGGGTACCGTTATCACCGTGGCCATGAAGGAGAAGGCCGGCTATCTGGAGGAGTACCAGATCCGCAACATCGACTCCCTGCGGACCAACAACCGGGACGACTACGCCTCCGATGAGGTCTTTGCCAACTTCCGCCCCGTGGTCATGGGCGACATCGCTGAGGGCGTCCTCTACCGCTCCTCCAGCCCCGTGAACCCCGAGCTGGGCCGCAATGCCTATGCCGACAAGCTGGCTGAGGCCGCCGGCATCAAGACCGTCCTCAACCTGGCCGATAACGAGGAGACCATGAAGGCCTATGAGGGATACGCCGACAGCTACTACGCCACCCTGAACGTGGTGGCCCTGGACATGGGCGTGGACTTCGCCGCCGAGGACTTCAACGCCAAGCTGAAGACCGGCCTGGAGTACATGATCGCCAACGAGGGTCCCTACCTGGTTCACTGCAACGAGGGCAAGGACCGTGCCGGCTTTGTTTCCGCCCTGCTGGAGGCCCTCATGGGCGGCACCGTGGACGAGATCAAGGCCGACTACATGACCTCCTATGAGAACTACTACCACGTGGAGAAGGGCTCCGAGCAGTACGAGAAGATCGCCGAGAGCAACATCATGAGCACTCTGCGGACCATCGCCGGTCTGGAGGAGGGCGCTGATCTGGCCGGTGTGGACCTCGCCGCTGCCGCCGAGACCTACCTCACTGGGACCGTGGGCCTCTCCGCTGAGCAGGTGGACGCCCTTCAGGCCGTCCTCTCCGGCACCGCCGCCGGGGCTGAGCAGGCCGCCTGAGCAAATTCTTTAATGGCGAAAAGGGAGACAGCCCATGGGCTGTCTCCCTTTTTCTCCACCAAATCAAATGAAATATAAAATAGGACTTGACAGAGGTGATAGAATATGGTATTCTATTCTAGAACCTGAAAGCGAGAGACGCTGGAGTGTGGATGCCGGAGTGGCGGAATTGGTAGACGCCCGGGACTTAAAATCCTGTGGGAGTGATCCCGTGCCGGTTCGACTCCGGTCTCCGGCACCAATATCGCGGGGTAGAGCAGCTTGGTAGCTCGTCGGGCTCATAACCCGGAGGTCGAAGGTTCAAATCCTTCCCCCGCAACCATAAAACACCTGATTTCGTAAGAAATCAGGTGTTTTTTTGTTTAAAAAGTTATGGCTTCCTGGGACTGATGCTTATGTGATGCTTATCTGATGCTTATTTTCGGACTGGTGATGCTAAAAACCCATCACAGGGCCAACAGACGGCTCCCGCACGGGTGCGTACAGAGCGCCCATCAGCTCCATTCCCGCCCGCTTCTGGGACTCAAAGGAGTGCCCGTACTTGTCCAGGGTAATGGAGGCGTTGGCGTGTCCCAGCAGCTTGGAGAGGGTCACAGGGTCCATCCCCTGCTCCAATGCGCGTGTGGCAAAGGTATGGCGCAGCGAATGAAAGTTGGCGCTCGCGATGCCGGCACGGGATACACACCGCTTGAACAGGTCCTGGTAGGTCCGGGGCTCATAGGGCGTCCCATTCTCCTGGCAGAAGACATAGCGCTCGGAATTGTAGCCGGGATACTGCTCCATTAGGGAAAACTGGATCTCCCGATACTGGCACAGCTCCTGATAGAGCTCATCACAGAGGTAGACGATCCGCCGGGAGTGATCTGTTTTTGTGGTAGAGACGGTGCGGACGCTGGTGGAGGTCTCGATAGAAGCATCGTGGTTTGGGAGGCGGTTTCTGGTCTCACAGACCAGGAACTGTCGCTGTTCCATGTCGACGTTATCCCAGCGCAGACCGCACACCTCGCCCATCCGCAGACCGGTAAAAAGGGTGAAGATCACGCCAAAGGAAGCCGGTTCCGGCATGGCCCGACAGGCCAGGACCAGACGCCGCTGCTCCTCCTTGCTCAGCACACGCATCTCTTTTTTCTGTTCTCTGGGAAGACGGACGCTTTCCACCAGGTTGGTATTGATGAGCCCATTCCTCTTGGCCTGCTCAAAGGACAGATGCAGCATATTGCGCAGGTTTCTCAGGGTCTTAGTAGACAGGCCTCCTGTGCCCGTGGTCTTCCCACTGCTGTACTTCTGATTGAAGAACTCCTGTAGGGTGATGGAATCCAGGCGGGAAAATGGAATATCTCCCAATATGGGTTTGACGTGGACACGAACAAGCATCTCATAGCTGCAATAGGTAGAAAGCTTTATCGTAGGCCGGGCATAGGTCTCTAACCAGCGATCCATCCATGCCCCGACGGTAAGCTCAGAGGACCGACTACCGGTGCTTAGGGTGGTGGGCTGTTCCGGGAGCATTGCCTCCGTCTCATTCTGCCGCAGGTCGTCCAGAAACGCCCGGCCATCCACTTTTCGCTGAAACCGCTTCGTATGCCGTTTTCCATCGTCGCCGTAATACTGACAGACCCATGTCTTGTCCTTGGTCTGGTAGAGGGAGCCCTCTCCTTTCAGCCGACGCGCCATGAGCCACACACCTCATTATGACACAAATTGTCTTCCAGCCACCGCTCCAGGTGTGCACGTGAGAGGATAAAACGCTTTCCGATTCTCATACAGGGGATCGTCCCCTGGTGCAAGGCACGGTAGAGCGTGGATCTGGAGACGGGTAAAACAGAGGACAGCATTTCCGGTGTCAGGAAGTCAGGAAGTGTGTTCAACAGAGATCGATCAAGCTCCATTATGTTTACCTCCTAACAGAATAGGATGGAGACAGCCCTCCCTTGATGGAGAGCTGTCTCCTGTTTTTTTCTCATGCTATTTGTTGCGATGATGCTCAACACCCGTATTCGACACAACTTCCCCGGATGTCAGGGCGGCAACAGACGGACCGCGCTGGCGCGCGTCACGGGAATCTCACCCCTCCGAGGATCTCTCCGAGCTGCCCCCACAAAGTGGTTTTTCTCTGGGCAGGAGTATCATTACTAGATTGCTGATGAGGGTCGGACTAGTCAGAAGCCAGCCGCAATGCAAAACAGCCCGCCACAGGCTGCTTTTTGGACGGATGGGAACCGCTCAGCACCTTTATTGGCCGTCTTTGATGCAGGTTTTGCCTGCACAGGTGGTCTTGGCGCATCCTCCAGCGTCGCTTCAGCCTCCATTTCTGGAGGCCTCTCATCAGTGGACGTATCCCGTTGCCGGATATTCAGCTTTCAAGGTACACATCAGAGCTATGCGGGCAGCTTTCTACCCTGTATGGCGGGCAAATTTTGTGAGGATGCTCTCCATAACGGTCAAATCTTCACCTTCCAGGTTTACCATGAGCTTTCTAAGCAAGACTTCCTGTTGTGGTGAGAGTTCTTGCCGATATGGGTGATACCAGGAGGCCACTTGAATGCCGCCATATCTTCCACGGATGGTCTGAATCGGGTAGGTACAGGAGAGAGCCGTGATGTCGTTGCGAATGGTACGTGCCGTAACGCCGAACAGGGCTGCGAGATTTTTTGCCGTTTCATATCGCCTGTCGCACAGCAGATCCATGATTGCACTGCGACGTTCGGACGGGCTCACTCCTTCTCACCTCCCCGCCTCGCTCTGTTGCTTGGAGTATAAAGGTTAAATAGGAAGGTTCTTTTCCGCTTTAGAAAACTTTTTGCCTAAATCGGGTAGATTCAGCATTTTAGTTAATAATTCGTTGAGAAATTATAGATATTGCACAATCTGAAAATTTTGTGTATGTGTAACTATGGGAAATGTCTCTTCTGAATATTCTGCAATCAGTGATATTGCGGCACATATAAAGATAGCGTCCCCGCTGAAACGAGGACGCTATCTTGTATACGCACTAAAACGCTATATCAATTTAACTTTGCGGAAAAGAGCATATCAGAGGAAATCTATAAAAAACGAACAAAAAATGGCGACGAGGAAAGTAGTGCCAATACCACACAGGAAAATGATGAACAATTGACAAATGCAACTTATGTCCAACGAAGAATACAAGCTCTTATAGACAATGTCTCTACTCTAGAAACATAGCCGCTGATGCCACCGAAACAGTTTACAGCGCAAAAACAGGCGGACTCCAAGGTCCAGCACAGTACCCAACCATAGTCAAAGGGGACCTGAGCAACCAGGATACCCCCTTGACCGAGAACATGCAATACTACAACCATAAACATTGAGAGAATGCGCAGCAGGTCTATCCGCCAATTTCTGCAGGTAAATTGTGACGATTGTTTGAAAGGCATCGTCTTCCATGTCTGCGAAATCCATGCCGTAGACATTATTTATCCAAAGGCGATATGGTTAACGTAGCCACACCAGTGCTCAAGTCTACAGTGTAGGTATAGCTGCCTGCTTCACTGACCACATTCTCTTCTGGTTGGCCAGGATTGACAACTACAGGCTCAGGAATAGTGCAAGTATATGTTAGACTATTACCGTCATCAGAGAGGGCTAGATTCTCCGCATGGGCGCGCATGCCGATTCCATTACTCTGAGGAACAGGCAGTGAGACAACCTCTCCGGCAGCTTTGGCAGAACCAGGTTTATATATCAGAGTCAAGTTATAGGTGGGGCCATGGGCCCATCCGTCTGTTCGCAGACTGAGTACGGTACAGATGTCAGACTCCAGGCGATCCTCCACCGTGACAGGCATACTCTCGTTTCCATTGATGAGTGCTTCTACGGCCGCCACATAGGCTTCCTGGTCCACTCCATTGTCACCAGCAGGTTGCTCAATATGCTCAATCGGTCTTATGGTACTTAAGTCCACGGTGAGGACGCCCAAGGTCCCGGCCTTATAGGTAAAAGTCCGCCCGTCAGCACTCAATGTGGGTTCCTCCGGTTTGGCTTTGTTCTCCAGGGAAAGATCGATGACCAGACCCTCTCCAACAGCGGCGGCTGGTTTGGTGACAAGTTGGAGAGTGTAGCCGTTGCCCCGTGGCAAGCCAGACACCAGTCCCAGTACCACGGTACCATAGTCCGATTCCCAACGCTGCTCTTCCTGGTAGAAGTTGTTGGCGGCGATTCCATCCATGGCCACTTCATAGGATTGAAATGCCTGGGCATAGGCCGCTTGGGAAACGGCTCCCTCCTCAATGAGCTTCTGTACTAGGGTAGTGTCTGTCCCCTTCAGCTTGGCGGAGAGAGCAGCAACGGTGACATCTACGGCATCGGCCCGGAGGAAGTCCTCCCGGTCTACCGTTTCAGGCACGATACCACAGTCCTCAGCCAGAGGCCAAGGGTTATCCCAGGTGAAGTCGGTACCGTCAGTGTAGCCCAAGGCACGTAGCATAAAGGTCACGTACATGGCCCCGGTGGCAGTTTCCCCTGCGCCGAAGGCAGTATCTGAAATGCCCTTGGTGAGTCCTTGACTATATGCGTAGGACACATAGCCATCCGCCCAGACGGGCACATCAGTGAAGGGGTGGGACTTTGCCATTCCTACCGCCTCAGCCCCCTTACCCAGGGCCCGGACCAGCATGGTTGCTGCCTCCTCGCGGCTAGGTGATCGGTTAAGGTCGAAGTTGGTGAAGCCATTTTGGTCCTTCCCCACGCCCAGGAAAAGACCCAGGCGCTCCAAGCGTATGGCTTGGCCCTCTTGGCAGCTCAGGTCGCGCGTCCCTGTTGCTCCGGCGACGCTCAGGAAAAGTTGGAAACAAAGCAGGACACTCAAGCAAGAACATATTTTCCTTTTCAATTGAATGCACCTCCATAATCTCGCTATACCCAGTCACTAGCAACCAGGTATTAACTATATTAAGAAATATAGGCAACTAAACCGCAAATCCCTTACCCCGGCAACGTGATTGCCGGGGTAAGGGAAAAGAAATATTCTGATGTTCGCAAGGGTGTGTATTAGTCATATCCAGGTCCCCCTGGAATGCTTCGAATCAGAATATGTTATGTGTGGGTGATGTTAAACGTGTCATAGTTATTACCACAGGTTACGCTGATATGGTCAGGAGAAACCATCCAAGCGTTTGTGACACGCGTAGTGGGTACCCCCCATGTGTCGTAAGTGGAGGTGTTCCTGTTGTAAAGCCCAAGGTTGATAAACTGTCCACCGGTCATTCTGGAACCGTCAGTTTGATTATCTTGACCGTTATTGGGAACCAGGGAAGCAAAGCGATAATACCTGCAAGAGATAATTCCGCCGCTACTGGTAAAGCTGCTGTGCTGAAGAGTAATGTCCTGGTCAAATGCAGTGCCAACATTCTGCCCACTAGAATTCAGGAACTGAATGTACATATGAACTTTTGTAGTACTGACTGGCTTGACAACAATCTTCGCATTAGTCGCACTACTTGGGGCGACATAATTGTGCATGATTTCGCCATATCCTGTACCATTGGCAACTTCGTTGTAAACGGGCTTCCAGTCGTTCCCTGTGTTGATAAGGCCCAGGTCAATGGCGACACCAGTTCCAGCAATGCCAAGCGAAATAAACGCATTTCGCGTGCCATTCGCATAATTCATGCTGGTGGGCAACTTTATATTTGCAAATGCCTCGGAATATACGGTGCTCTGCCCGGAATAGACGTAATAATGGGCCCCTACACCAGTTTCATGGAACAGGGCACCATTTTTCAGCGACTGGACATCGTAAACTGCCATTGGGGAAACATCGAATTCTCCAATCAGACGGGTGGGGGTAAGGATAGGAATTCAATTTCCGGTTACTGCAGCATAGGAGGTGCAATTGACCGTAAGCATACCAATGGCCATAACTAGAGCAATGAGTTTTTTAAAAGTCTTCATTGGAATCACCACCTCAGTAAAAAAGATGAAGGCATAGAAAGGCAATAAATAATCAAATTGAATATAACTCGCTGTGCTTTTCTATTTATATATGTTACTAAAACAGATAATCTGACATAGAATCTAAAATTCTATGAAAGGAAAGAAACAAAAAAGCATTACTGAAAAATACACCAAAAAATTTTGGACGGGCATGTCATAACTGCGCTGGTCGAGTCATATTATTTAATGAGAGACATATGGAAATGTTTAAGGGTGTGGATTATCGTGGTTTTTAGCAGCTTAACATTTTTGTTTCTGTTTTTTTCCTGCATTGCTCTTTTGTTATTATATTTGTCCGATACATAGGCGATCAGCCAGAAATTTAGCCTTGCTTCTGTTCAGCTTGGTTTTTTATAGCTGAGGCGGATGGAGACTTGTGCCGCTGATTGCTTTTTCTATTGTTGTAAACTATGTATTTGGCAGATTAGTAGACGAAAGGCACGGGATACGGATTAGGAAGCTGTCCCTTGTGGGTGCCTTGGTGTGTAATCTAGGGCTGCTGGTCTTTTTCAAATATCTTGGCTTCCTGACACGTAATATCAGTTTGCTGATCCCATCTGTGCCGGTGCTTGATATCATCCTACCGATTGGCATTTCCTTTTACACGTTCCAGAGCCTAAGCTATGTGATCGATGTATATAGGCGTGAGGTGAAATCAGAAAAAAATATATTACGTGTGGCACTTTACATCGTGCTTTTCCCCCAGCTTGTAGCAGGACCTATTGTGCGCTATGCAACCATTGCTGATGAAATTGTGAATCGAAAAGAAAGTATCGATGATTTTTACCACGGAATGATACGCTTTCTATTTGGTTTGGCTAAGAAGGTTTTGATTGCGAATCAGGTCGCGCAGGTGGCGGATGAGGCGTTCAACCAAGGCGCAGATCATCTTGCGACCGGGCTGGCCTGGCTTGGAGTGGTCGCCTATACGGCCCAAATTTATTTTGACTTTTCTGGTTATTCCGATATGGCGATTGGCTTGGGACGCATGTTCGGCTTCCATTTCTTGGAGAATTTTGACTACCCATATATTGCTAAATCTATCACGGAATTCTGGAGACGGTGGCACATCTCTTTGAGCACTTGGTTTCGGGACTATCTGTATATCCCTCTGGGAGGAAACCGCTGTTCTCGAAAACGCCAGATTCTCAATCTCCTAGTGGTATGGGGGCTGACTGGACTATGGCATGGTGCTGAGTGGAACTTTATCTGCTGGGGGCTTTATTACGCACTGCTCCTGATCGGAGAACGGTATGTGTGGGGAGGACTGATGGACAAGCTGCCCTCCGTTATAGGGCATATTTACACCATGTTGTTCGTGATGGTCGGGTGGTTGATTTTCCGAGCATCTAGTTTGGGACAAATTCTATCGTTTTTATCAGCCATGTTTGGAGCCAATCACTGCGGCATTTGGAATGACCAAGCCACCTACTTGGTGCTGGAGTATCGTTGGGATCTGTTGCTGGCAGTAATTGCGTCTCTTCCGGTCAAGACGAAGCTGCAAGACATCCTTGATTCGCATCGGGACGGCAGACTTAGTGTTGCGCTCTCGACAATCGGCATACCTATATTTGCCCTTGGAGTTGGCGCACTTTCGATGGTATTCCTGGTAAGCTCTGGATTTAACCCATTCATCTATTTTCAATTTTGAGGCAGTTTATGAAAAAGAGAAAAGTGTTTTTTATCGTGATCTTTGCCGCTTGCATGATTGCCATGCCAGTATTGACTGTCTTGGGGCCACATACCAGTGTTTCCTTCTATGAACAGCGCGGGCTGGCGCCTATTCCACAGCTTACGAAAGCAGGTGTGTGGGACGGGTCCTTTTTCTCCGATATTGAGACTACACTGACGGATCATATTGTGTTCAGAGATGAGATGATGAAAAACTATACACGTTTGAGCATGGCATTAGAGCGTCCGGTTGTGAGCGATCTCATCGTAAGTTCAGATGTCCTATTGGATTATTTCGGATTCTATTACTGGGATATTGGCTATATTGATGGGCAGGCAGAAGCCACTGCAGAGGCATATCGCGAGTTAAACGAGCACATTACGTCTTATGGAGGATATTTTTGTTTCTTGGGTGTTCCTCAACAGGCCATCTATTTTGCGGACCACTATCCAGAGTATATGGATAACCGGCTTTGGCACACCACAGCGATTCGTTCGGCATTTTCCAAATACATGTCCAAAGAAGAGGTTCCGTTCATTGATATGTATACAAAATACCTAGGGAACCTCTGAATAAAAGCCTTTATCCTGTTTCTACTCAATGTATTAGCCGCCATTTGCGCTTGGTTAAGGTGATTTCAGTGCAAAATAGCCATTATTTATCTGCT
>NZ_JBQHTM010000070.1:0-10667 GCF_052065695.1 Intestinimonas sp. HCP28S3_D6 | reverse complement strand
CATAGTGATTGCCCTCCCTTGGAAGAAGTTGTGTGCAAACTTCATTCTACCATGTGGGGAAAATCACTATGGATTTTTTCTTAGGTGTCCAACTTCATTTTACAATCGACCCTTAAAATAAATTCAAGTTTGTCGGGTAAATAGCAAACCCAGCCGAGCCAGTCAACGGTCAAGATGAACGGCGCATATGCGCAGCCGTTGACAGCCCCGCCCGCCTTTGCTGGTAGGCAATCAAGGGGCGACAGCAAGAAGTGCCACCGCCCCGCACTATTATTCAGAAAGGGGAATTTCCATGACCGACCAGATAGCCTATCAAGAATATATCCAGCGCAGGTACAACGCCTTTTGCAAGACTGTTATCCGCTGTGCCGCCTTGGACAAGATTTTGAAGCTTAAACGGCAATGGGAACGGCAAGTTTCCCTTGACTATCTGATGAACGAGAAGTTTGTCCAGTTTGCCGCGTCGGAGCCGGACGAGGAATACCCATTTACCGTCTGCGGTCAGACCGTCCTGCTCTGCAACGCCGCCCTTGCCGACGCGATCTCTGTTTTGCCGGAGCAGACGCGGGAAGAAATCCTGCGCTATTACTTTCTGCGCCAGCCGCAGCGCGTGATCGGCGCGTGTATTGGCCGGTCACGCAGCACAGCGGGGCGGCATATCCAGCTTGCCTTGCAGCGGCTACGCGAAGAAATGGGGGTGAGCCGGTATGAGTAGACTTCTCCCCTATGAAACAATCCTCAAAGCCCGTGAGGGCGACCCAGAAGCCGTGAACGCTGTCCTGCTCCACTACGCCGGATATATCCGCTATTTCTCAAAAGTGAACGGGCAGGTCAACGCCGAGGTGGAGGACTATGTAAAGCAGCGGTTAATTGACTGTCAATTCAAGTTCCGGCTTGACGAACCACCGGACAAGTCATAAAAACTGAATACCAGCCGCCACCGACGCGGCCAGCGAAAGCAGTAAGTCTTGAAAAAGATTTACTGCTTTTTTTGTTGTCCGGCTCCGCTCCCGGCCATTTTGCCCCCTGCCGGTTGTAGTAGTAAGCGAGGAGGGAATTTTTCTGCCCTGGTGTTTGGCATTTGGAGCATTTACCCGTAGTAGAGGGCAAAGAGAAAGGATTTCTCCAACACCGGGTAGAAACCACTGCGTCCGGTGTCATTTTAGCGAAAGCGGGCAGGAATGCCCTTTACAGGATTAGTAGTAGCAGAAAAAGAGAAACAAACTTTTGTGGTTGCAGTTTTCCAAAAAAGTGGCGGACGGAAGTGAGAGAAAGTTTGCAGTCACGGAGAGCAAGTTTCTACCACGGTGCCAAAATCCGCAATTCTGCAGTTTTGCCCCTCGCGGGAAACTTGTTGGGGAGTGCCTTCCCCAAACCCTGCTCATGCGCCCTTACGGGCGAGAAAGGAGGTCACACCATGCGAAAGAAATACAACACGCCCCACCGCAGCCGCGTTGTGAAAACCCGGCTGTCCGAAGATGAGTATGCCGACTTCACAGCGCGGCTTGCGCCCTATGGTATCAGCCAGTCCGAATTTCTCCGGCAGGCGATACGGCGGGCGACCATACGCCCGGTTGTCCATGTGTCGTCGGTCAATGACGAGTTGCTTTCCGCTGTCGGGAAGCTGACAGCCGAGTACGGCAGGATCGGCGGCAACCTCAATCAGATTGCCCGGTATCTGAACGAATACGGCGTACCCTACAACACCCTTTCCGGCGAGGTACGCGCCGCCATATCCGACCTTGCCGTCCTCAAGTATGAAGTCCTCAAGAAAGTAGGTGACGCGGTTGGCAACACTCAAGCATATCAACTCTAAAAACGCCGACTACGGAGCCGCCGAGCAATATCTTCTCTTTGAGCATGACGAGTTTACCATGAAGCCCGTCCTTGATGAAACCGGCAGGCTTATCCCCCGCGAGGACTACCGGCTGTCCACGCTGAACTGCGACGGGGAGGATTTTGCCGTTGCGTGTATGCGGGCCAATCTCCGCTATCAGAAAAACCAGCGGCGGGAAGATGTGAAAAGCCACCACTACATCATCAGCTTTGACCCGCGGGACGGGCCGGACAACGGCCTGACCGTAGACCGGGCGCAGGCGTTGGGGGAACAATTCTGTAAAGAGCATTTTCCCGGCCACCAGGCCCTTGTCTGCACCCACCCGGACGGGCATAACCACAGCGGCAACATTCATGTGCATATCGTCATAAACAGCCTGCGGATTGAGGAAGTGCCGTTCCTGCCCTACATGGACAGGCCGGCCGATACGAAAGTCGGCTGCAAGCACCGATGTACCGACGCTGCCCTGCGCTACTTCAAATCCGAAGTCATGGAGATGTGCCACCGGGAGGGGCTTTATCAAATCGACCTCTTGAACGGCAGCAAGAACCGCGTCACCGACCGGGAGTATTGGGCGCAGAAAAAGGGACAGGCCGCGCTGGACAAGCAGAACGCCCCCATGATTGCCGATAGTATCACGCCCCGGCAGACCAAGTTTGAAACGAACAAGGAGAAGCTGCGGCAGACCCTACGGAAAGCCCTTGCCACCGCCGCCAGCTTTGACGAGTTTTCCTCTCTGTTGCTGCAGGAGGGTGTGACCGTCAAGGAGAGCCGGGGGCGGCTTTCCTACCTCACGCCGGACAGGACAAAGCCAATTACCGCCCGGAAGCTGGGCGACGATTTTGACCGCGCCGCTGTCTTTGCCGTTTTAGAGCAAAACGCCGCCAGAGCAGCCGAAGCGCCAGCCAGATCCCCCGATCCCCCACGCACCATAAAAGACCGCTTGCAGGTTGCCAGAGCCGAGATAGCCGCCCCGAAACAGGACGGAGTGCAGCGGCTTGTGGACATTGAGCAGAAAATGGCCGAGGGCAAAGGCCGGGGCTATGAACGCTGGGCGAAGATACACAATCTGAAGCAGGCCGCCAAAACGCTGTCCGTCTACCAGCAATACGGCTTTACTTCCCCGGAGCAGTTAGAAGCCGCCGTTGACACCGCCTATCAGAAAATGCGCCAGACCAGCGGCGAACTGAAAGCACTGGAAACGAAGCTGCAAGGGAAAAAGAAGTTGCAGCGGCAGGTGTTGGCCTACGCCCAGACCAAGGCCGCCCGCGACGGGCTGCGGGCACAGAAATCCGAGAAAGCCCGCGCCGCATACCGGCAGGCCCATGAGAGCGATTTTAGCGGCGAATGATGCCTGCCCATTGCCGGATATTTTCAACTTCCTGTCGGGCTTTCCGTTCTTCTGCCAAAAGAGCCTCCAACCGGGTCGCCTTTTGGATGCGTTCCTGTTCGCTTTTCTGAATCAGGACAGCAAAGGTATCGCTATTGATCGTGCCGCTGACCTTATCCTCGTAGAGCTTGGCGGTCATGTGTTCCAGCTCTCCAATACGCCGCCGCAGTCGGCTGATCTCCAGCTTAGAATCCTCCTGTTTGGCTGCGCTTTCGGAAAGTATCTGCTGTTTCAGCTTGTCCAGCACCTCGTTTTCATCCTGTGCTACCGCCTGACTGTGCGCCCTGATTTCCTTCAGCACCAGCGTTTTCAGCGAGATTTCATAAATCCGATGCCAGGAGCAGGCGCTGTGTCCGGTTGTAGCAAAATGGGAGCAGATATAGGAAACATACCGCTTGACTGTCCCGTTTTTCCTGCGCTGGGTCTCACGGGTGGCTACCAGAGGATGCCCGCAATCGGCACAGACCAGCTTGCCGGTGAACAGGGCGGGCAAAGGGGCGGCATGGTTTGCTGCCTGCTGTTTGACTGCCCGGTTCTTTTCCTGAACCGTTTCCCAAAGTTCCCGGTCAATGATTGCTTCGTGTGCATCCTCATGGCAAATCCATTCCATTTCCGGCTTCTGAATCATGGCCTTATCCTTGTAGGAACGGGTGCCGGTGCGGTTCTGTGTGACTATGCCGAGATAAACGGTGTCATTCAGAATGTTTTTCACCGTGGCATAGGTCCAAAGTTTGGAGTATTTGCAGCTACCCTTTTTTCCGTAGTGCAGTTCCCAATGCCAGCGGGGAGAAAGGATGCTTTTCTCGTTCAGCGCCGCCGCAATCTTGCCGTAGGCCATGCCAGAGCAGCGCATCCGATAGATTTCCCGTACTACCGTGGCAGCTTCTTCATCCACCACCAGCCGGTGTTTAGGCCCGGCTCAGCCACAGGGCAACCTCGCTGTTGGTCTTGCCGGTACGAAGCAGTTCGGAAAGCTCTGCTTTTTCCTGCTCGCTAATCAGCCCATGCGACAGCACATCCCACAGATCCTGATCGGCTTTGTCGGGGTCAACCGGCAAGATTTCCGTATAAAAGCCGTTGCGTTTGTCTGCCCGCAAAAGCTGCTCGAACTGTTCCCGGCTCTCGGCACGGTAGATGGGGTAGCTCATGCCGGTGGGAAGCAGCTGCACCGTCTCATCCCGCAGCTCCGTGATCTGGTGGGCGCGGTCATCCAGATAGACAATATCACCCACATGATAGGGCAGGACTGCCGGATCGTAAGAAGTTCGTTCCCGGAGTGTGCCACGAGCCGCAGCGTATTCCTCATCTGAAACCAGAACACGCGAATTATGGGGAGAAGGCTGTTCCGGCTCATCTGCCGGGATGCCCTCTCTGGATATGGCCTCAACATCTGCCATCACGCGCTGGATGAACGGGTCATTGTCCAGTTTTTCCGGGTCTGCCACCTGTCCGTTGACGATCCCTCTTTCCTCCAGGGCTTCCCGGATGGCGATGGGGTCGATGTTGTCGAACCGGTCCTGTTCCGCTTCGGTGTAGAACCGGTCCTCCTTGATAAGCTGGGCAATCCGGCGCTGTACCTTGGGCCAGGGCAGCTCAATCCCTTCTGGGCTTCCGGCGCGGATCACAAATAGGCTCTTGCTGTCGTTGCCGCTGTATTCCTGAGCCAGCCATGCGGCGGTATCTTTTTCTCTTGCATGGTCTTTCATATAGCGGACAACAGCGTGTTTATCTGCTTCAGGTTGAACACGGACGCCCATTGCTGGTAGCCGATGCCCTTGCCCTCGGCTTTCTTGGCCTCAATGTCCACCATGCGCTGGACGCCCTGGGGCTGGCGAAGCTGCTCCCGGATGCTGGGCTTGGCTCCCAGGCTGGGACGGGCGGCGTTGCGTTCCAGAGCGGCACCGACGGCGGCGCGGTCGAAATCGTCCCCCAGCTTCCGGGCGGTGATGGGCTTGGCCCGGTCGGGGGTGAGGTAGGACAACCGGCCCCGGCTCTCCTTGACGGTGATGCCCCGCTGTAACAGCCGCTGGGCAAAGTCCTCGAAGCTGACGGCCAGGTTGAGGACGGCCCGGATCTCCCGGCGCAGCTTCTCCTTGTCCGTTTCAAACTTGGTGGGCGGCTTACCCTGGGCGGCGGCTTCGGTGTCCAGAGCAAGCTGCCCTTTCTTCTGCGCCCAATACTCCCGTTCGGTGACACGGTTTTTGCTCCCGCCCAGCAAGTCGATTTGGTACAGCCCCGCCCCCTGGCACAGCTCCATGACCTCGGCCCGGAAGTGGCGCATGGCTGCGGCGGTGCAGCGGTGCTTGGCTCCGGCCTGGGTGTCGCTGGCTCTGTCCATGTACGGTTTGCGCTCCACCTCGGCCACCCGCAGGGAGTTGATAACGATATGGACATGGATGTTGCCGCTGTGGTTGTGACCGTCCGGGTGGGTGCAGACCAGGGCCTGGTGTCCGGGGAACTGCTCGGCACAGAACCGCTCCCCCAGCGCCTGGGCCTTGTCCATTGTCAGGCCGTGGTCGGGGCCGTCCCTGGGGTCAAAGGACAGGATGTAGTGATGGCTTTTCACGTCCTCCCTCTGCTGGTTTTTTCCATAGCGGAGATTGGCCCGCATACAGGCTACGGCGAAGTCCTCCTCGCCGCAATTCAAAGAAGAAATGCGGTAGTCCTGACGGGGGACAAGCCGCCCGTTCTCGTCCAGGATGGGCTTGCCGGTGAACTCGTCATGCTCAAAGGTGAGGTACTGCTCCGCCACGCCGTAGTCGGCATTTTTAGAGCTTAAATGTTTCAGTGTTGCCAATGGCTTCACCTACCTCTCGAAGCACCTGGAACTTGAGGGCAGCGAGGTCGGACAGCTCCGCCCGAACCTCGGCGGCGAGGGTGTTGTACGGTGCTCCGTACTCGTTCAGATACCGGGCAATCTGATTGAGGTTGCCGCCGATTTTCCCATACTCCCCGGTCAGCCTGCCCACGGCGGCAAGCAGCTCGTCATTGACGGGGGACACGATGATGATGGGCTTGACGGTCGCGCCGGTGATGGCCTGCCGGATAAATTCGGACTGGCTCATGCCGTAGGCGGTCAGGCGCTCCATGAAGTCGGCGTGTTCTTCTTCGGTCACACGGGTCTTGATGATGTGGGTGCGGTGGGGCGTGTTGTAGCGTTTGGACAATAAACTTTTACCTCCTGTTTTGAAATTCCCTTTAGGGTATAGTTCGCCCATTATACACCTTTCAAGTTTTCCATATTCAGTTGTCATGGGCGATGTGTTACGCGATGGAAAAGGGAACATCAGGCTTTGGAAAAACACAATGCACCCAGGTGGTCAAGACCATCTGGGTGCAGAGAATTTTACTGATATTCACTTTTTATATCGCTCATCGTTAAGACTATTATAGAGCGAATGTAAAGTATTGTCAATGCGTTTTGAGGTCTAGTTTTGTCGAATTGGCCCGATGGAACAGTACAGACGCAAAGCGGGTGTACTATTCCGGCGGGTGCGCCGCTCTGCGGCGATTGCGGAAACGGCTTCCGATTTCCGCCTGGTCAGGCGAGAACGCAACAGGCGGGGCTGACGGATTTTTGTGGCGCGGCTGCGCCACAACACCGGCGCGGAGCGCCGGTCAGCAGGGTTTGGGGAAGGCACTCCCCAACAAGTAGCAGACCAGGGGAACAAATGAGCGGAGCGAAATTTGGGCCACGGGTCGATACTTGCTCTCGCTCTCGCTCTCGCTCTCGCTCTCGCTCTCGCTCTCGCTCTCGCTTCTCTTTACATTGACAACACAAAGCCCATTTGCTATAATATCGCGAAGAAGAACAGCCATGTTGTTCTAATTTCAGTATCGGAGGTATTCATATGGCAAACTGCAAAAACAGAAACAAGTCTTTTAACGGCGCTTTGGGCACTTTAGGAGGCCTTTTCTAAAATCACTGTTAGAAAGGGCTGAGAAGTTTGCCCTTCCTGCGCGGCAGTCGGGCTTGTTTCACAAAACAACCCACTGATTCGTAAAGGAGAATGTAACTTCATGTTTGCTAAAAATTCAAAGGCATATTCTGTCTACCTGCTGTTCCGATTTGTCTTTTCCCTGGCGGTTTCTATGTCCACAGTGCTTTCCATCGTGTACCACCTGGAGGTGGTGCAGCTGGATGCTTTCCAGCTTGTCCTGGTAGGGACGGTTCTGGAGACCTCCTGCTTTCTGTTCGAGATACCCACCGGTGTGGTGGCGGATTTGTATAGCCGTCGGCGCTCGGTGCTGATTGGAATGTTCCTCTACGGCCTGGGCTTTCTGATGGAGGGTGCGCTACCGTGGTTCGCGCCGGTTCTGCTGGCCCAGGTTGTCTGGGGTTGCGGTGATACCTTCATCACCGGCGCTCTGGAGGCGTGGATTGCCTCGGAGGAAGAGGACAAACCCATAGACAAGGTGTTCCTGCGGGGCAGTCAAATGGGGCAAATCGGCGGCGTTCTGGGCGTGGTGCTGGGCACACTGCTGGGAAACATAAACCTGCAAATGCCTGTCATCTTGGGGGGCAGTTTGTGCTTGTTGTTGGGGCTGGTGTTGGTTCGCATCATGCCAGAAACCAACTTCTCCCCTGCTATTGAGGAACGGCAGGGCTTGCTTAAAGACTTTGTCTGCCTGTTCAAGCTCAACCTGGGCTTTGTGAAAGGCGCACCTGTGTTGCTGGCGCTCTTAGCAATCACACTATGCGGGGGACTTGCCAGTGAAGGCTTTGACCGGCTCTCCACCGCTCATTTTCTGGATGACACGGTAATACCCGTTATCGGGCCGCTGAACAGCGTCACTTGGTTCGGTGTTATCAGTCTTATCGGCAGCGGCTTAGGTATTCTGGCTTCTCAGTTGCTCATCGCCCGCATGGAGAAAAAAGGGACTGTCAGCCGAACCAGTGTGGTCATGTCCACCAGCGCCGGGTATATCCTGTGCCTGGTTCTCTTCGCGGTGGGGCGGAGCTTTTGGTTCATGTTGTTGGTGTTCCTGCTGGCGGGGCTTATGCGCACCATCAAGGAGCCTGTGCTGGCCGCCTGGATGAACGACCATGTGGATGAGAAAATGCGCGCCACAGTCTTTTCCACCAGCGGACAGCTGGACTCTTTCGGGCAGATCATCGGCGGGCCTATTGTGGGGCTGGTAGCCCAGCAGGTGTCCATACCCTGGGGGCTGGTCTGTACCGCTTTCCTGCTGTTGCCCGCGCTGTTCTTAGTGCCGGTGGCGGGAAAGAAGCGGGATTGATATGGCATAGTTAAGTTTACTGACGAGCGGGAGATTACTTCCGCTCGTCTTCATTTAGTAGCGCAAAATTTGAGGACTCTTTATTTCCTTATTCGGTATAGCGGAGGCGGCTGTCAATTCGACATAATTTTCTTGTGATACTTTACCGTACATGAGCATTCGCGCCGGGGTTGTCATTGCCATAACCTTCCAGCAGGTTGATGACGCCCCAGATGCCGAGACCAGCGCCGAGGGCGATAACGAGAGTCTGCAAAGTGCTGATAGCAGAAGTGAAAAATGCCATAAATGATAGTTAGCCGGAATCATTTGAAAAGGTTGATTAGTCATGGTTCATAGGCATACAAAAGCCGGAACAATCTGCCGCCCGGTTTCCGGGGGCTGATTCCGGCTGTCCTCCTTTTTTCATTATTTTTTGGTGATTGTCCGCTTTGTACGCCAATGGCCCCAAAAGGGCAGTTGCGGCGAATAGATAAAATCACTCCCTTCTCAGCGGAACAGATTTACGCGCCCTCTGCGTCTACTTCGTACACATCGTAGACCTCGTTGGGCTTGAGTTTCAGCCGTGTGGACAGGAACGCCTCGATGTCAAAGGCGTTCTTGGGGTCCGCGTCGGCGGTGTACGGATAATTGGGGTGTTTGGTGATGTCGTACTTGTCCGAGAGGAAAGGCCGCACACCGCGCAGCTGAAGGATGCACTTGCCGCCGTCCATAACGGCCAGTTCATCCTGGCTCATCAGCTCTTTGCCACAATGTCAAGTGATGAATTCAAAAATGGGCAAAAAAATAACCCTTCTCGGTTAAGAGAAGGGTTGGAACGAAACCGTTCAGTTTGTTGTTTAGCTTAAATGAGGGAGCTTACTTGTTTTTGGCACCCGGCTCAAATTCGTCCTTACACCACTTTACGAAGTTTCCGGAATGAAGCAAATATGTGCGTGTGGTATTAGGCTGTAAATATCCACTATTTTGGGCTGTCAGCACCTCTTGCTCGTATTCCCGAAACAGCCTTTCAAGTTCTTTAATAGTAGAAATATCTGTTTTCATAAAAATCCCTTTCTTCACATAAATATTTCGCCAACAAAGTTATAAACGATCCTGACCTCCTGAACTTTCTGACCATCAACCTTCTTGACCTCGCCCACCAGAATACGGCTGATCAGGCGGTTCAGAACCGTTTCATCCAGTTCTTGGATAGTGGCATACTGCCGAATCTCCCGGATAAAGGTACGGACTTCACTTTCCTGAGCGTCAGACTGCTGAAGCATTCGCATCAGTTCCTGCAAACAACGCTGATTTTCTTCCTGTTCCTGCTCCATGGCGGCGGTTAGCTTCATAAACCGCTGCTCAGAGATCACGCCTTTGGCCTTGTCGGTATAAAGGCTCAGGAACATATCGTCAATTTCCCGGTTTCTGGCTTCCAGGTGTTCACGCTCTTTCTGCATCTCGGAAGCATCCGCCATATACCGGCGCTCCATCCGACTGCTCAACCGCTGATAAAAGGCATCTGCATCTTTGAGTGCCATCGCTGCCAGTTCCTGAATGTCTTTCAGGACGAGATTATACAAATCCCTGGCTTCGATTTTATGGCTGGTGCAGGCGTTTTTGCCCAGCCGGTTATAGGTCTGACAGATATAATACGCCTTGTCAATCGGCTCCCGCATCTCGCCGGTAAAGCGGTTTTTGCCAGTTCTGCCGACTTTCTCATACCGCACCTGCATGGATTTCCCACAGGTGGCGCAGTAGATAATACCGTGGAACAGGTTGTAGAAGGGGCAGGCATTGCCTTTCATAATAGGCGGCCTGCGATCCACGATTGCCTGCACCTGTTCCCATTCCTCCGGCGTCACAATCGCCTCATGACAGTCCTCAATGATTTCCCAGTTCTCACGGGGAATGATGTCATAGGTGTTGGAGCGAATCCCTTTCTGGTGTGTCCGGCAAACCAGATGAGCGCCCTTATAAAAGGGGTTACGCAGGATATGGCTGATTCTTGCGCCGCCCCAAGCATAGTAGTTGACATCGCAGGCGGTATTTCCTTTTACTCTTGTGATGGGAACCTTGTCCTCCATCAGCTGCTTGGCAATCCGCATACAGCCCCAGCCATCCAGTGCCAGGTCATAGATTTTGCGAATCACCGGCGCAGTCTCCGGGTCAAGGATCAAATGCCCCCGATCCTCCGGGTCACGCATCAGCCCCAGGGGA
>NZ_JBQHTM010000069.1:0-11263 GCF_052065695.1 Intestinimonas sp. HCP28S3_D6 | reverse complement strand
TTGTCCGTGTCCTTATTTTTATAGTCGTACCTGCTGTAGCCCAGTTCGTCGTCCAGCTCAGCATCAAGGCCGTTTTCCATGAACTCGGCAATCGTCTCTTTGAACAGGCTCTGGATGTCGTCCATGCTGCCGATGTTCGCCATCTGCAACAGCTCTCTGATCTTTTCCCTGCGGGCATTTTCTTCCGGTGTGCGTTTCTTTCTTGCCATAATAAAACCTCCACTGTGGTGCTTCTATTATACACCACCTTGGAGGTTTACACAAAATGTGGGATGGTCTCATGCATTTGCTGCGCAGACTTTAATCACACGCAGCGCCTATGCTGTAATTCGCTTTGTATGATTGTTCCACATAATTGGTTCCAGTCTCAGCGTCGTATAAGGCAGCAACGTAGGCATCTTTTTCCGCATTGGTCATGCCTGCAGTAGCTTTTTCAATTTCCTCATAGCTGGTATTCAGCCTGCGTTCGCCGTTATCGCACGCGAACTCTATTTCGTAAGGAATGCCCAGGCGGTCAAGCGCGTGTTCGACAGCACCTATTCCACTGAACACAGTTCCTAATTTAAGCATATATCATCGTCTCCTTGATCCGCGGGTTTACTCCTCGCTTTTATCGCTATCTATCCATTCGTCAATCTCTGACTTTTTGAACTTCCAGAGTTTCCCGCCGACCTTGTGGGCTGGCATGTTCTTGGTCTTTATCCAGGTACGAATGGTTGTGGCCTTGACGCCAAGATAAGCCGCAACTTCGTCTATTCCGATGTAGTTATCGTTTATGTTATCAGTCATAGTGGCCTCCGTTTCTTCAAACTAAAATCAGACATAATATTATAACACGTAATTTGTGTCATTTTCAATACGTTTCTGTTACTTTTATTCTGTTTCGCTCACTTACATTATGCTTTTATCAGTTTGTATCAGTTTTTATCTGTTTTATGACTGCTTCCATGATTTCCTCAAAGCTCTTTTTTATTTCGCATTCCCAGATAACAATGACCTTCCATCCGGCTTCCTCAAGCAGCTGCTTATTTTTCTGATCATTGCGGGCATTGGTATCAAATTTATTCTGCCAGAATTCTGTTCTGGTTTTTGGCGTTGTTGCTCCCTTACATCCTTCATGTCGATGCCAGAAGCAACCGTGTACGAAAATTACAGTACGATATTTCGGCAGCACAACGTCCGGTGTTCCGGGATACCTTTTGTCGTTCTTCCGGAATCGGAACCCCTGGGCAAATAGGTACTGCCGGACCTTCATCTCGATGGACGTGTCCTTGCCCTTGATCCTTCCCATATTCCAGCTCCGTTTTTCTGGAGTAAGCCTGTCTGCCATTCTGATTCCTCCCATAAACCTTTTAACGATTGTCTGCTATCGTTGAAAGGTACGCACCCGTATATAAAAAAAGCGCCCCTCTACGGGCGTCAGTACTTTCCATCCCTCGGCATCCCGGCCGCTCCGCGAACCGTCGAATGCCCGGAAACCTTGATTTATGCGGCTTTTTCGGCGCTGCACCTACCGTTGCATTGTATCAATCTTGAAATCTTCACGTCATTGTAGATGTCCACCACAAAAATAAAGCGGATCTCACCGTTCACCAGCCGCCCCTTGGCGGTCTTTCTCTCCTCATCAGAGGACTTTCCAGTCAGGAAGATGGAGGGTATTCCGCAATCGTTGAAATAGCGGCACATAAAGTCCGCGTGCTCAATGGATACGCAGAAACCCAGACCCTTGACCTCGTCGATGTCGGTTACATACTTCAGGAGTGAGGACACCACCAGATCGGCACGGCGGTTGGCCACGGCTCCGCTGAGGGTGTAAAGATTGGAAAGCTCATTTTTGTCGTAGCCGCCGGCGCTCCATTTCAGGGTGTTCAGATCTACCGTGTCGGTGACGCCGAAATATTGGAAGGGACACAGCAGCTTGCGGTCAATGGCCTCCGGCAGGCGGATTTCCGCAGCAATCCGGTTGTTGAAATAGGGCAGCACGCTCTTACCGTCCATGCGCTCCGGGGTGGCGGTCAGGCCCAGGAGAATCTGGGGCTGGTAGTAGGACAGCAGATTCTGATAGGTAGGCGCTGCCGCATGGTGGAACTCGTCCACAACAATGTAATCATAAAACTCCGGGGTAGTCTTGGAGGCAAAATCTTGCGAGTTGAAGGTCTGAATGGACAAAAACAGGTGGTCAATGCCCTCTGGCCGGTAGCTGCCCACAAACAGCTCCCCCAAATTGGCGTCCTTCAAAACCGCCCGGAAGGTGTACAGGCTCTGCCGCAGGATCTCCTCCCGATGGGCAACAAAGAGCAGCCTGCATGGCTTTCCGGGGTGTTGCTTGCAAAAGCGCCTATAGTCCAGAGCGGAGATCACCGTCTTTCCGGTACCGGTGGCGGCCACCACCAGGTTGCGGGTGTAGCCCCGGACGGTGCGCTCCGCCTCCAGTTTGTCCAGAATCTCCTGTTGGTAGGAGTAGGGTGCGATATCCATGGTGTACACTTCAGCGTTGTTAGCGTCGAAGTATTTTTCCGCCTTCAGCGCCCGGGCCAGCCGCTCCTTCTGATCCTCGGAGTAGTACTCAAATTCGTTGGAATTCCAGTAGCTCTCAAAGGTGGCGGCGATCTTGTCGATGGTCTCGGGCAGATCCCGGCGGGTGACCTTCACATTCCACTCCAGGCCGCTGGAGATGGCGGCGTTGGACAGGTTGGAGGAGCCCACATAGGCGGTGGTAAAGCCGGTGTCCCGGTAAAAGACATAGGTCTTGGCGTGGAGCCGTGTGCGCTTAGTATCATAGCTGACCTTGATTTGTGTGTTGGGCAGCTTGCGTAGTTCCTCAATCGCCTTCACATCGGTAGCTCCCATGTAGGAGGTGGTGATGATCCGCAGCTCCCCTCCGTTCTGGGTGAACTCCCGCAGCTCGTCCATCAGGAGCCGTAGGCCGCTCCACTTGATGAAGGACACCAGCATATCGATGCGGTCGGCAGAGACGATCTCCTTTTTCAGCTCTGAGTACATCTGTGGCTCATGGATGGCCCCGGTGAACAGACTGCTCTGTGCGATAGAGGTTTCCGGCCGGCTCAGGTCGCCAGCCGTCTTGCCTACCGCCAGCCGGGGATCCTGCTCCCGTAAAAGCGCAAGAAGCTGCTCTGCTCGCTGGTCAACGCTCAGCGTGGCAAAGTCAGCTTCTTGTGTTGTATCCTGAATGAGGTCTACAATCTTGTTAGCAAGGCCAATTTGCGTAGAGATATCGCCACCATTATCCACCACGTTCTCCAGGCCCTTTTGCACCACATCCGCCAGGTACTGCGCCAGCACCTTGGAAGCCTCTGCTTTGTCAATGGGCGCAACCGATTTACGGGCCTCAGGAATTTCCGAAAGCTCACGGTCCAGGGCGGTATTGATGACTTGTTCGTAGAGGCCAGGTGGGAGCATTATATTTCACTCTTCCTATCTCGTCTTCGCAGATATATTATATTTAGTATAACTGGAATTCCAGAATCCGACAAGGACTTACCGGAAAATACCAACAGATCCGTCTGTCTTTCTTGACATGTCTTTCCGATCACGGGGAAATCAGTTTAGCATAATATTAATCCAATAAACAGGACTATTTTTCGCGTTTCCCCCTGTCAAAATAGAAAGTGGATGATTCAAGCTATGTGCATTTTTTCAACAATCAGTAAAACGATATCTATTTTTCCAAGCCTTGACACAAACGCACCTGTAATCTACCTCAACACTTTCGCTGATGAAGGACAGATAGTATATGAGGTCGCACAGGCGGCCGGCTGTCCGCCGTTTACGCTAGTGGCTATCAGCGATCTGGACTGGAATCATGACATGGTGCCCTGGGACAGCCCTCCTGCCTTTAAAAATGCCGACCCCTGCACCGGCGGCGCGGATGACTATCTGCGGCTTCTGACTGAGGAGATCATCCCAATGGCAGAGCAAGAGGTCCTTGGTATGCCATCCTGGCGCGGAATCGCCGGGTATTCTCTGGCCGGTCTGTTCGCCCTGTACGCCATCTACCAGACGGATTTATTTTCCCGGGTGGGCAGCATGTCCGGCTCTCTCTGGTTTCCCGGAATAAAGGAGTACATCTTCTCCCATGAACCAAAGCGTTGGCCGGACTGCATGTACTTTTCTCTAGGCAATAAGGAGAGCAAAATTCGAAACCCAGTTCTGAGAAATGTTAGACAGAACACAGAAGAGATCCATACTTTCTACCAAAGCAAGGGGATCAATACGGTATTTCAGCTAAATCCGGGCAACCACTACAATCATACTGTTGAGCGCACAGTGGCAGGTCTTTGTTGGCTCCTGAGCGGGTGAGGCAAGTCCTCTTCTCTACGGGACGGTAGTCCTTTGTATATAGCGTATTAAAATTGATACATTTGGCATATTGATGTTGAGTTTTATAAAATATTTCAAGGCGTTCCCCGTATTCCTTTTCTATGGTCACAGGTCAAGTAATTTTACCAGTTATCAAACTGTCGTTTAAAAATATATAGACCGTTGTCAGTGCTGAAAGTGACTATGACTATATCTGCAATCTCGACAAGATTGGCAAAAAGCTGCTGATGTCCTCCTTCAGCTGCGCCGCCGAACCTGACAACATCGAGTTCGGCTAGATACACCGCCACGCCATCGACAAGGGTATGCACCTGGGCCGACCACCTGATTCAGGTATTTGAACCCGGGGAGGTCTCTGCTAAGGCTCACAGCATAGATTAAAATAATTGCAACCACGGCAATATTTAAAAAGTTGATTCCGAGAAAAGACCGACTGTTGAAAAATTTAGATTTCATCCCGAATTTCCAAATGAAATAGCTAAAAAAGGTGTCCTGGAATTCCGCATTTTCCATCCAGGACACCTTTTAAACAATATTATTTCCGGAAATTTTTATTTTCAATAGGCCCTTTTCACTTATCAACTATAGACTTAAGTTTGCACTCGTTAAAAGCAGGAATCGCATCTAGTGTCCCATCAAATAATGCAGCATACACTTTTTTGTCCGCTCTGAGTTGGTACTTCTCGAGTGGATTAATAATGGAAGCTCCATTATTATCTTTACTAACAAAGCATATTTCGTCATTACGTAGAAAATCTGCCGCTAAGAGCCGCGACTCATGCGATGTAATAATTAATTGTGTATTTCTTGTTTGAGCCATTTTTAGAAATAGTTCTATTATTTTTGCAGTCATTGCCGGATGTAAACAGCGATCAATCTCGTCAATTATAAAAATACGGTTGTTGGAAATTTTAAAAAGAATTTCAATCAGATCTAAAAGTCTAGCTGTTCCATCTGATTCCTCGTTCAAGTCAAAGTAAATGTTTCTTCTTTCGTGGCTAAATTCTATTGTTGTAATTTTGATCTTGTTTTCACGATCGATTTCGAAGGTATAGAATTCTTTGTAAGAACGAACCATGATTTTAGGAGAATCATCTTCATCAGAATTATTACGAGTATTTGCCTTTTCTAAATCAGAAGTAATTTTGGTATATAGTTCATCTGGAATTTTACTTTTAATTACTTCTATAGGAACTTCAACTACTTTTAATTCACTAATTCCAGTTCCTAGAGCATTTAATAGTTCTGCTATTTCTTCAAGATTTGAATCTGTAAAATATGGATATCCAGTCAAAATACTATCTGGAAAACTAATATTTAGTTTAATTGCAAACCATTCAAAAATATCACGGAGAATCTTCAGTTCTGGTAGGTCTGCAAACATTTTTCCTTTATTCTTATTAATTATTGATAGAAAAAGAGTCTCGCTATCAGCAACACTATCTTCTCCGTAGTTATTTAGCTTTGCAATTGAATCTGCTTGCTTAAAGTATTGTCCAACAAAAAATGTTTCTGCAACAGTATCTCTTTCATACAATATCTTTTGTGAATCTCCGCTATTCTTTTCATGCAAATATTCCTTCAAAATACTTCCTGTTGATAAAAGAATAGAAAAACTATATGAAAAGATTTTTTTATTACAAAGTATTTCTATTTCAAATTCAGTTGGCGTGTTTTTCATTTCCGGGTCTAACCTGTGGTGTCATTGCCCTTCATGTGCACAAAAGATTGTCCAAACTGCGGAAAGGAGTTCTGTGATGCTGGAACAGTACGATGATTTATTGACGACGGATGAGGCCTGCGAGGTATTGAAAATGGGGAAAAATGCGCTGTATGAGTTGCTGGCCTCCGGCTCTTTAAAGGTTTTCTGAAACGGTCGGGTCTGGCGCATCCCCAAGCTGGCGTTGGTTGAATTAATCTGCACACGGTCCAAATTAAACCGAAAAATTCCTTAGTCATCCCTAAACCGCGCCTCATTGGTAGTCGGTATGGATGTCTGTATATCATTTAAAGTACACATCGCGGCAGAGATATTCCTCACAATTATAGGTCCATACATCCGTTTATATTGCGGTATAAACGCTCCGGTCAGCAAGGCTTATCCTGCCAAATAGTAAGGGGACGGGCAACCTTGCCCGTCCCCTGCTTTGCTGTTGGAGTATTGTATGATATCTCCTTCGACAGAAGCATCGCAATGGGATATCTCCTTCTTAGGCTCATGTTGGTAATATCACGTCAGATGCCCAGCAAGACGCAGGCGGCCGTGGCCACAATCACTACCAGTACAGGGATGCACACGCTGCACGCAAACACATGGCGGTAGGCATTCTTGTGGTTGAGGCCCAGTACGCTGAACATAAGGAAGAGGCCGGGAGAATGAGGCAGGGTATCCAGGCCGCCGGCAGCGATGGAAGTCAGGCGGTGGAGAATCTCCAGATTGCAGCCGGAGCTGAGGAAGGTGTCCGACAGAGACTGGTACATGAGTCGCAGACCGCCAGAGGAGGAGCCGGTGATGCCTGAAAACACGCTGGTGGCGAAGACACCCCGGACATAGGGATTCATATCCAGGCTCAGTACCCAGTCCACAATGCTCTGGAAGGCGTCGGAATTCTGCACCACGGTACCGAAGGCCAGTACGGCGGCCAGACCGCCGATGCCGGAGATACCGCCACCAAGGCCGTCAGTGAGCAGTCTCTTCCAGTCCTTGCCCTTCAGTCGGCCAAAGTTGAGCACATAGGTAAGGACGGCGCCCAGCAGCATGGCGCAGGTGGCCAACATGGTGGAGTTGGAGACAAACTTTCCACCCACTATGATGACCAGCAGCAGTACCACGATGGGCAGGAAGGCCTTCCAGGCGGAGGGCAGCTGGCTGCGGTCCTTGATCTCAAAGAGGGCCGGGTCCACATTGTCAGGGTAGGACCACACCTCACCCCGGGCCACCGCTTTGTTCTTGGCCCAGGTACAATAGAGCATGCACAGTGCGAAAATGGCAATGGTGCAGATGATGCTGAATAGAGGCGCAGCAACCATAGTCGTCCCCAGGTACTCTGTAGGCACCACATTGGTAAGCTGAGGAGTGCCGGGCAGCGTGGTCATGGTGTAGGTGGCAGAGCCCACGATGAGGCAGGCCATGGTCAGGTGACGGGGCAGATTGGCCTCTTTGAACAGCAGGAACATGATGGGCGCCACAGCGTAGACCACCACAAAGAGGCTCACGCCGCCGTAGGTCAGCACCGAGACGATGAGGATGGTGACCAGCATGATATTCTTTTTGCCAAACCAGTCTATGAACTTGTAGCCGATGGCAGTGGCTGAACCGGACTCATCCATCAACTTGGCGTACAGGCTGGAGCAGGCGAACATAAGGAAATAGCTCATGTAAGCGCTGGTATAGCCGGACATATAATGGGTGGCGAAGCCCTCCCACAATGGGATGCGGTTGCAAACAATTGCCACCAAGGCTGCGATCAAGGTCAGGGGCAGGGCGCCCAGTCCCTTGTAAGCACCAAAAATCAGGACTGCGATGGCCAGGATAAGGCCAATGATACCGATCATAGGTCTGTGTCCTCCTTCTTCATCTCTTGTGTAAGCCCTTTTCAGGCCTGGTACAGGTCATAGGAGAAGAGACTCCGGTCAAAGAGCTTCACGTTCTCCATGGACAAGGGAAGCTCTCCCCGCTCGATCTTGGTGACGATTTCCACCACCTTATCGTTGAAGGGGGTGTCGATACCGTACTTGTCTCCGGTCTCGCAGACGTAGCCGTTGATCATCCGCACCTCGGTGGGCTTGCCCTTTTCCAGGTCCTGGAGCATGCTGGCCTTGGCGGTACGCATATCGGAGTACATGGTGAGGAACATCTCCTGATCCGCGTTGAACATGGCCTGGTCCACAATATCCAGGGTCTCGGGAGACTGTTCATGGAGGAGGATGGGCAGCTGGTAGCCCGCCGCCTCGCAGCATTGCTTGACCTCCCGGCCCAGATAGCTCAGGCAGGCCCGGGCCACGTCGTTGTCCAGCACCCCGCCGAAGGTAGTGCCGCAGGCAGCCGACATACCGCTCATGCAGGCGTTGTTGATGAGCTTGCCCCAGCGGGAGGCCATGAGACTGTCGGACACGGCGGTGGGCCCCATATAGCCCAGCACATCAGCCACCTTGCGGATCCGGTCACCGATGGAGCCATCCATCTCGCCGATCTCAAAGAGGTGGTCGTTCCGGGACAGGTCCTGGGTAAGTTCAGAAACACCGGGAGAGACAAAGGTGGCGCCCCACAGCACCGTGCCGCCCACGGTGCGGCCCTCCCCCACATAGCTGGCCACATAGGGCTCGGGGACACCGTTTTGCAGGGTGCACACCGTGCTGTCCGGACCCAGGTGGGGCAGCAGGTTGGGCAGGACCACGTCATTGGCAGTCTGCTTGGTGAAGAGGAAGACAATGTCGTAGATTCCTTCCATCTGCTCGGGAGTGATGGCCTTGACGGGGACGGTGAAGTCCACCGTACCCACGATGTGAGCACCCTTTTCGTTGAGCGCCTCCACGTGGGCCTGGTAGCTGTCGATCATCTCCACATCGCAGCCGTTCTTGGTCATGTAGGCTCCCAGCACCGTAGGAAATGCCCTCCTCCAGGAATTTCAGCTTGCTCTCCACAGTGAGGAAGTCCACCAGGAAGCCGTCCTTTACTGCCTGGTCCAGTTCGTAGCCATAGGTGGGCACGCCGCTCTCCAGCTCAAAGACCTCGTAGGTGTTCTTGTCGATCTCATCCTTTGGGGTGGCGGTGAGGCCTACCAGGGGAGCGTCAAAATAGTTGAAAATGTCCCGGTACTTGTTGTAGATGGAGCGGTGGGCCTCGTCGCAGATGACCAGGTCGAAGTGGCCTACGGTGAACAGCTTCCCCTCCCCATCTTCCACCGAGTCGATGCAGTTCATCATGGTCTGGTAGGTGGAAAAGACACAGTGGGCAGTGTAGTTATCCTTCTCCTCGCAAAGGTTTGTCACGGAGAGGTCGGGCAGCAGGTTCACAAAGCTGCGCTTGGCCTGGGTGACCAGGGAGTTGCGGTCGGCCAGGAAGAGGACGTTTTTCACCCAGCCGTGCTGAAGGAGCACCTTCACCAGGGCGATGACCGTGCGGGTCTTGCCCGAGCCAGTGGCCATGACCAGCAGGGCCTTCCGGCGGTTTTGGGACAAAGCCAGACAGGTGGCTTTGATGGCCCCCTCTTGGTAATAGCGGCCCGCGATGGCGTGGTCCACCTGGATGTACTTGAGGCTGGTACGCATAGCCCGGAGGTTGAAGAGTTTCTCCAGATCCCGCTTGGAGTAGAAGGCGGCCACCCGACGCTCCGGGTAGACCCCATCGTCCAGGCGGGTGTCAAAGCCGTTGGTGAGGAAGATCACCGGGCGGCGGCCATACTTCTGCTCCAGCAGGTCGGCGTACAGTTTGGCCTGCTGGCGGCCCTTGGCCGGGTCCACGCAGGTGCGCTTGGCCTCAATGATGGCCAGAGGGCGGTGGGCGTCGTCGTAGAGCACATAGTCGGCATAGCCCACCTCGCTCTTGTTGGGCATACCGGGCAGCTCCACCTCATTGAGCCAGTCCTTCCCCTCTGTCCAGCCCGCGTCGGTGAGCATGGCATCGATGTACAGCTTGCGGGTCTTGTACTCGGAGAGATCCAGGGGCTTGGGGGTATAGCCGGGCTGCTGAGCCTCCCGGCGGGCGGTGAGTTCTGCCCTCAGGGCCTCGTTCTCCGCCATGAGGGCGGTAAGATCCACCTCAGGCGCAGGGGCGGGAGCCGGGGCGGCGGTCTGCTGTTCCAGCAGGGCTGGGTCAAATGCTCCGGGGGTGTAGGTGGTGCCGTAGCAGCAGGCGATGAAGTCCATAAAGCACCAAAGGTTTTCCAGGCACAGCCGTGCCTGCTCCTCGGTGATCTTCTTCCCAGTGTGGGCGGCGGCGTTGCCCGTCTGGCGGATGTACTTGAGGCGCTGCCACAGGTCCCGGTCCACAATGGCCCGGAAGTCCCCGGCATCCATGAGGCTGACCAGCCGGTCGTCATATAGCATGACCAAAGCGCCGTCCACGGAGTACATCCATTTGACGGCAAACTCTACCGCCCGGCGGCAGTTCAGCACACAGGCCGCCGGGTCGATGGCGTAGATTTTTTCCGCTGTGACGGCGACCTCCCCGAAGGTAGTAAATTGGGAGTCGGAGAGGAGAAAATCGAAGTTGGTCATGGTGACACCTCATTGTCTTATAACATTTCCATCGACTTCATTATCATCTACTTCTTTAATTTCTATGGAATTATCACGAAGATCTCTAATATGGCCGATGTGGAACCAACTCAAAGTCTTTATTGACGCAACAAAGTGATGGTTATTTTCTCCTATCAGTGGAGAATCATTCGATACAAGAATGATTCTCCACTCGTTTTGCCACTGATAGGACAAATCTTTTTTAAAAAACACATTGTATTGATTTCCATTTTCATCGTTCAAAATTTCAATATGATATTCTGAGTGTATGTCAACATAAGAAACTGCTCCCCATTTTCCTCCAAGTTGATTCCCAGTTATTTAATCAAGCATATTGTGCAGAAATTCAACTTTATTAAAAAGGGCATGGTAAGAGCCAAATTGTTCCATTTCAGATATGAATTCTTCTTTAAATTTTAATGAAAATTCGGTTTCTTTCCGAAGAATATGTTCAGATAGTTGAGAACAGCAATAATAAAGTGTGATCTTATTATCACCTTTAAATCCGACCGTAAAATTCTGTATGAAATCAAGAGGTATCTTTATTCTCTCTTCTGGTGATTCCTCTGGACCTAGGGAATCTCTGATTTAATCCGCACTACCATAAAGGCTCCGGATGTGGGATAATAACACTATCAACGCAATGGTGGTGTATGGGGATGAAGAAACAGGAAACATTTAC